>JBBREO010000010.1:0-49532 GCA_038202855.1 Solirubrobacterales bacterium | reverse complement strand
CATGCGCTGACCCGACACGCTCTCGTCGAACACGCGCCCGGCCGTGTTGCGCTGGAGTTGGGCCACCCCCCACACGGTCAGGGCGATCACCGCCACGGCGCTCACCAGCAACAGCCGTGCACGGCCGTAGGCGAACTCTTGTCGGGGCGAAGCGGGCATGGGTGGACAAAGGGCTGTGAATGTCTTCGGCCTCGCGGAGGGGAACTTGAGGTCCGCATAGCCTCCGGGCGTGGGCTCGTACCGTTTCCTCACCACCTGGCTGCTGGAGTGCCCGCGCCAGGACGCGTGGGAGGCCCTGGCCGACTGTCGCGACTGGCCCCGGTGGTGGCGCGGCGTGGAGGAAGTGACCGAACTGCGAGCGGGCGACCAGCGGCGGGTGGGCAGCGCCTATCGGGTCACCTGGCGCGCCCCCGCCGTCCCCTACCGCGTGCGCTTCGACTTCCACGTGGACGAGGTCGACGAGCCGGCGCTGATGGCCGGCACCGCTCACGGCGCCCTTCAGGGGACGGGTACCTGGCGGCTGTTCGAGCAGGGCGGGGTGTGCGCGGTCACGTTCCTCTGGGAGGTGCGCACGTCGCGCGTATGGATGCGCGCCCTGGAGCCGGTGGCCAGGCCCCTCTTCCGCGCCGGCCACGACCGGCTGATGCGCGGCGGGGGACGCGATCTGTCCCGGCTGCTCGGAGTGCGGCTGCTGGCCGCGGGCTGAAGTGCGCACCTTTGGCGCCCGCGCGGGGTTGTGATCGTGCCGTGGCCGGAGCATGAGCTTCGCGTGACCCCCGGCTGAGACCCCGTAGGCTGTCACGCCGTGGCCAAGCTGATGCCCCGATTCGCTCTCCCACTCATCGCCGCCGCGCTGGCCGTCTGGGCGCTGAGCTCCATCGACAGCGACGACCGCAACGCCTCGGCGGCCTCGGCCGTGCCCGCGAAGCCGCCCGTGGTGCTGATCATCATGGACGAGTTCCCGGTGGACCAGATGCTGGGCAGCGACGGGAAGATCGACCCCGTCCGCTACCCCAACTTCGCCGCGCTGGCGCGCACGAGCACGTGGTTCAAGAACGCCAGCACGACCTATGACTCCACCACCCACGCGACGCCGGAGATCATGGATGCCAAGCTGCCGAGCAGAAGCGTCGGGCCCACCTACAAGGATCATCCGAGGTCCGTCTACACGCTGTTCGGTCGCCGCGGATATCGCATCGTCGATTCCGAGGAGGCCACTTCGGTATGCCCCCCGCGTTATTGCGGGGGAGCCAAGCCGCACCGCCCGGCCATTCTTCCCTTCCTGCAGAGCGGACGACGCGAGCGGCTCGAGCGCTTCTTCGCGCAGATCAAGCCCGGTCCCCCGACTCTCTATGTGAAGCACGTCCTGCTCCCCCACGGCCCGTACCTCTTCCTCCCCTCGGGCAAGCAGACGCGCCGCACCTTCCGCGATCCTCTCCCGGGGATGAACGGGCCCGTCGGCTTCGGCGACCGCGGCCTGACCGAGCACAACCAGCAGCGCCTGCAGCTGCAGATCGGCTTCGCCGACCACGAGCTCGGGAAGCTGTTCGCCCGCATGCGGGCAAGCGGCAGCTTCAACCAGGCGCTGATAGCCATCACGGCCGACCACGGCATCTCCTCCGAGGTGGGCGTCAAGGACCGCCGCACGGTCACCCCGTCGAACATCGACGAGGTGGCTCCCGTGCCGATGTTCGTCAAGCGCCCGGGTCAGGTCCGCGGCGGCACGAGCTCGGCCTACGTGCGCACGATCGACCTCGTGCCCACCATCGCCGACATCCTGAACGTCCGCATGTACCGGGCCGACGGCCGCTCGGCCTTCTCGCGCACGGTCCGGCGGCGCCGGTTCGTGCGCATCATCCGGCGCGACTTCTCGGGAACGATCACAGTGTCGGCCCGCAACATGGAGAAGCGCCGGCGGGCGGTGGTCCGGCGCAAGCTGGCGCTGTTCGGGCAGGGCGACCTGGCCAGCCTCTACACCGGCATCGGCCCCAACCGCAAGCTGCTGGGCCGCGCCACCGCCCAGCTGCGCCCGGCCGGTCTGGGCAAGCTGCGCTCGCAGATCGCCAACGCCGGGGACATGCGCAACGTGAACCCGGCGTCGATCATCCACGCGACCGACGTGGCCGGCTCGATCACCGGCGGCGGCTCCCGGGGCGGCAAGCGCGACCTGGCGGTTGCGGTCAACGGTCGCATCGAGGCGGTCGGGCGCAGCTTCCGGCTGCGTGGCTCGAGCAAGGAGAGCTACGCCCTGATGGTTCCCGAGCTGGCGCTGCGCCCGGGGCGAAACACCGTCGAGCTGTTCGAGGTGACCGGCAAGGGCACCAAGCTGCAGCTCATCGCCCGGGCCTAGCGCTCGCTGGGCCCGAACAGCTCGCTGTTCGACGATGCGCTCGTGTCGCGGCGCACGCGCACCGGATCCTTGCCCGTGTCGACGTAGAGACACACGAACCGACGACGATCGTCCTTGGGTATGCAGACCCTGAAGAGACCGTGCCCGAGATTGCGCGTGTTGGCTGCGTCTCGGTTCCGCCTCAGCTCGGCGTTTCCCGAATGGTTCACGAAGATGGTCAGCTGACGCCCGACTTCTTCTGTCTCGTTGGTCTCAGACACGATCACGGGCCGGTTGGCGAGCCCCGACACCAGGCAGGCCGCCACGCCCGCGGCCATCAGCAGCGCTGCCACCCGGTCCTGGAGCACCTCGCGGTCCGTCTCGGCGGCTGGGGCAGTGGCGCCCGCCGGAACGGCCAGGGACTCCCGGCGCATCAGCCGCTTGGCCAGGAACGGCGCCACCACCCCCAGCAGGAACAGATTGCCGAAAGTGGCGATCAACAGCCCGTCGAAGAAGTTGAGCGTCCGCGTGGCGAGCGGGGGCAACTGGTCGAGAATCACCCCGTCCACCAGCGTGCAGACCACGAACGCGGGCCACTGCATCGCGCCCCGCAGCCGCCACAGCAGCCTGCTGCTCCAGAATCGCTCCCCAGAGCCCACGCGGTCAGGGTAGTCCGCGCTCCGAGCCGGGAGACCCACCCCGGTAGATTGGACAGAGGCATGCCGCCCTTCCCCCCAACCCCGGCCGGGCGCGGTCGCGACGAGCTGTGGGTCGCCCGCCTGGGCGGCGTGCCCTACGCCGAGGCGGTAGAGCTCCAGCACCGCATCCGCGACGCCCGCCAGGCCGACGAGCTCCCCGACGTGCTGCTGCTGCTCGAGCACGATCCCGTCTACACCAAGGGCCGCCGTACCGAGCCCGCCGACCTGCCCATGGGTGAGGACTGGTACCGGATGCAGGGCATCGCCGTCGAGGAGTCCGACCGCGGCGGGCGCGTGACCTACCACGGGCCCGGCCAGCTCGTGGGCTATCCGATCATGCGCGTTGGCGAGGTGCCCGCCTACGTCCACGGCCTGGAGGCGGCGATGATCGCCGCGCTGCGCGACGAGGGCATCCCCGCGTCCGCGCCGGAGGGCCTCACCGGCGTGTGGGCCGGCCAGGCGAAGATCGGCTCGATCGGCGTGCACGTGTCGCGCGGGGTGACCACCCACGGCTTCGCGGTGAACGTGGACAACGACCTCCAGCCCTTCTCCTGGGTGCTGGCCTGCGGAGGCGAGGGCGAGAAGGTCACCTCGGTGCTCAAGGAGACCGGCCGCACGGGCGGCATGCCGTGCTTCGCCAAGCGGATGGCCTGGCGCACGGCCCAGACCTTCGGGCTGCGCCAGCGGCTGGTGTCGGCCCGCCAGCTGAGCGAGGCGGTTGCTGTCTACGAGAAGGGCAGGGATGCCGTTCTCGTCGGAGGCGGCGCGTGAGCGCCACGCGCGAGCACAAGACGCGGTCGCGGGCCAATCCCGGCGGGGCCAGCGAGCTCGGCCTGGGCGAGGTCCTGCCCTTCGAGACGCGCAAGCCGTCCTGGTTCAAGGTCACCCCGCCGGGCTCACCCAAGTACCGCGAGCTCCACCGGATGATCAAGGACGAGGGCCTGAACACCGTCTGCGAGGAGGCGGCGTGCCCCAACATCGGTGACTGCTGGCAGCGCGGCACGGCCACGTTCATGATCCTGGGCGATACCTGCACCCGGCGCTGCGGCTTCTGCAACGTGACCACGGGCAAGCCCACGCACAACGACCCCCTGGAGCCCCTGCGCGTGGCCCAGTCGGTGAAGAAGATGGGCCTGCGCCATGCCGTCGTGACGTCGGTCGACCGCGACGACCTCCCCGACCTGGGCTCCACCGCCTTCGTGGGGACGATCCGGTCGATCCGACGCCTCTCTCCCCAGACCAAGGTCGAGGTGCTCACTCCCGACTTCCGCGGCGAGGAGATGCCCCTGGCCCGGGTGATCGCCGAACGCCCCGACGTGTTCAACCACAACGTGGAGACCGTTCCGCGCCTCTACCCGCTGGCCCGGCGCGGATCGAAGTTCCTGCGCTCCTGTCGCGTGCTGCGCAACGCGAAGGAGATGGGGGGCGACGAGGTGGTAACCAAGTCCGGGCTGATGACCGGGCTGGGCGAGACCCGCGAGGAGCTGCTCGAGACCTTTGCGATCCTGCGCGAGCACGACGTCCAGGTGCTCACCGTGGGCCAGTACCTGCGGCCCACCCGCAACCATCTGCCGGTGGTGCGCTACTGGCACCCGGACGAGTTCGCCGACCTGGAGGCCGAGGCCCACGCGATGGGCTTCGAGTCGGTCGCCGCCGGCCCGCTGGTGCGCTCGAGCTACCACGCCGAGCAGGTGATGCCCTCGACGAGACCGGCATCCTTGCCGGTCTCGTAGAACGTCAAGGGACCGCTGCCACCTTCGCTCGCCGCCCCGTGTTCCCCCTAAAGGACAACATCCCCACGCGCCGCTTCCCGATCGTGACGGTGTTGCTCATCGTCGCCAACGTGGTGATGTTCTTCGGCTTCCAGGGCGCCTTCAGCTCCAGCGAGGCAGCAACGAACAAAAAGACGGTCGAGTACGGAGCCATCCCCTACGAGTTGACCCACCCGGGCAAGCACTGCGAGCAGGTCGGCCGCGGGATCGCGTGCGAGGGCAAGGCCGGCGTGAAGGGCAAGGCCGATTCCCAGCCCGCCACCTGGCTGACCGTCCTCACCGCGATGTTCATGCACGGCGGCCTCCTGCACATCGCCGGCAACATGCTGTTCCTGTGGATCTTCGGCAACAACATCGAGGACTCGATGGGCCGATTGCGCTTCCTGCTCTTCTATCTGTTGGGGGGGATCGCCGCGGTAGCGGTGCAGGCGCTGGTCGACCCCGGATCGGCGGTGCCCACGATCGGGGCCAGTGGGGCGGTGGCCGCCGTCCTGGGCGCCTATGCGCTGCTGTACCCCCGCGCGCGGGTGGTGACGGTCCTGTTCATCGTCATCTTCTTCACGATCATCGAGCTGCCCGCGCTGCTGGTGTTGGGCGGCTGGTTCGTGCTCCAGGCGGTCAACGGCGCGGCCAACCTGGCGCAGCCCGTCGACGGGGGCGGGGGGGTGGCCTACTTCGCCCACATCGGCGGATTCCTGTTCGGCCTCCTCGCCATAAAGCTGTTCGCGGATCGGGTGCACGAGGACTACCAACGTCCCCACCGCGCCCCCGCGCACTGATGCCCGGCCGCACCGCCGCACTCGGGGCTACGCTGGCGCTGATCGGCCTGCTGGCCTTTCTCACCATCAACGTGCTGATCAAAGACGGCTTCGACATCCTCGTGCTGGTATCGCTGGTGATACTTGCCGCCTTCTCCTTCGGCGTGGTGGGGGCCCTGATCAACCCTCCGTCCGAGTGAGCGGTCCGCTGCACGGCGGGCGCCGCCGGCGCCGGGTGGGACCGGTGCTGGTGGCGCTGGTCCTGCTCGCCGTGCCTGTCGCGATCGCGGTCGGCGGGTACCTGTACGTGGTCCGCGGTGACGACGGCCCGGGGGCTACGCCCGAGGTCGTGAACACGCCCAGCTTCAGCGACTCGGGCGGGTCGTCGCTGGAGCCGCGCTCGCCCGCGCCTGTGCGGCTGACCGGAGGCAACGCCTTCAACCAGCGCTTCGCCAAGCCGCCGCGCGCGGCGCTGGTCTTCGACGTGGACGACGGCCACGTGCTGTTTCGCCGTCAGCCCGAGCGCGTGCTGCCGATCGCCAGCCTCACCAAGATCATGACCGCGCTGGCCGTGGTCGAGGAGACCCGCCCGGACGAGCGCGTGCTGATCACCCCCGCAGCACTGCACTACCAGGGCTCGGGGGTGGGTGTGCTGCCCAAGGGCAAGCGCGTGCGGCTGGAGACCCTGCTCAACGGCCTGCTGCTGGTCTCCGGCAACGACGCGGCGATCGCGCTCGCCGTGCACGTGTCGGGCTCGCAGAGGCGGTTCGTGGGGCTGATGAACGAGAAGGCCCGCCTGTGGGGCCTTCGCTGCACCCACTTCGCCTCCGCCCACGGCCTGGAGAAGGGCAACCGTTCGTGTGCGGCCGACCTCGCCGTGCTGGCGCGGCTGGCCATGCGCAACCCGCGGATCACTCGGATCACGCGCCGGCGAGAGGCCTCGTTTCCGTTCCCGATCAAGGGCCGGAAGGTGTACCTCTACGGCCACAACCCCCTCATCCGCGCCGGGTACCGGGGTGCCGTCGGCCTCAAGACGGGCTACACCGACGAAGCCGGCCGGTGCTTCGTGGGCATCGCACGCCGGCGCGGGAGGACGCTGGGGGTCGTGCTGCTGAACTCGCCGAACCCGCTGGCGCACGCGGAGCGGCTGCTGGACCTGGGTTTTCGGTCGCGGGTGGGGTAGGCGTGCCACCATTGCGGTCCGCGGGGCCATAGCTCAGCTGGAAGAGCGTCGCGTTTGCAACGCGAAGGTCGCCGGTTCGAACCCGGCTGGCTCCATGACGCCGCCGACTACAAAGACGAGAACGGAGGCCGCCCGCCCCGGCGACCCCCGTTCTCTGTTTGTCGCGGCGTCCCGTGCCGCTATGTCGACGGAACCCTCCGTGCCGTCGTACCCGCCGTCTCGGCACGCCGGCACCGCGGTCTTGACCCAACGTGCCAGCCGTCGGACATGCGTCCAGCGACTGTGGAGGGCCTACTCGTCGTCGAAGTCGAAGTCGCGCGGCGGCTTCTGCTCGAACCAGAGCCGGTCGTGCTCGGGCGTCTCCTGCAGGAACTCCGGCGTCTCCTCGAGCACGTCCTCCTCCCCTTCGGGCGCCGCCGGCTGACCTTCGTCCAGCGGTCCGGGCTCGTCGAGGGGTGGTGACGGGGCAGCGGACTCCTCCTGGTGAGCGGGGGCGAACGGCTCCTCGAAGGGGGAGTCATCCTCGAGCAGGCCGGGCTCGGCCGGGGTGGGGTCGAGGCCGGCAGGGTGGGCTTCCTCGTCGGCCACGAGGTCTTCCGCCGCCATCTCCTCGGCCTGCGCCAGCTCCTCCTCCGCCACCGGCTCGAGCTCATCGGGCTCGGCCGCCGGCTGGACCTGATCGGCCGCGGGCGCCTCGCGCCGCGCCGGTCCCAGCGCCTCGTCCTCCTTGCGACGCAGCTCGGACTCGTCGGCCCCGTGCTGGCGCTTGAGATCCAGGTGCTGGCGGATGGCGTCGTCGAGGAGACCCATCGGGCCCAGAGCCTAGTTGACCCTGGCGCGGGAGTGCTGGTTCCCGAGCGTCGTGCCGGGAAGAACACAGGAGAGAGAGCTACGGAGGAGAGAGCATGGCTGACAACAGAGGCGTGGCCTACATGGGAGCCGGCAAGGTGGAGGTCCAGGACATCGACTTCCCCGGATTCGAGCTCAAGGACGGTCCCGGGGTCCACCCCGACAACGTGGGCCGCAAGACACCCCACGGAGCGATCCTGCGGATCGTGTCCACCAACATCTGCGGGTCGGACCAGCACATGGTGCGCGGCCGCACCACCGCGCCCGAAGGGCTGATCCTGGGGCACGAGATCACCGGCGAGGTGATCGAGACCGGGCCCGGAGTGGAGATCATCAAGGAGGGCGACATCTGTTCGGTGCCCTTCAACATCGCCTGCGGGCGCTGCGTCCGCTGCAAGACCGGCGACACCGGCGTGTGCCTGACCACCAACCCCGATCGGCCCGGTGCCGCCTACGGCTACGTGGACATGGGCGGCTGGGTGGGCGGCCAGGCGGAGTACGTGATGGTGCCCTACGCCGACTGGAACCTGCTCAAGTTCCCGGACCCAGAGCAGGCGCTGGAGAAGATCCTGGACCTGACGATGCTGTCGGACATATTCCCGACCGGCTACCACGGCTGCGTCCAGGCGGGGGTTACCACGGGCTCGACCGTCTACGTCGCGGGGGCGGGCCCCGTGGGCCTGGCAGCGGCCTACTCGGCACAGCTGCTCGGCGCCGCCGTGGTGATCGTCGGCGACATGCAGAAGGAGCGGCTGGCCCAGGCCGAGAGCTTCGGCTGCGAGACGGTCGACCTCAACGACGCGGAGCCCCCGGACGGCATCGAGCAGATCCTCGGGATCCCCGAGGTCGACTGCGGCGTGGACTGCGTCGGGTTCGAGGCCAAGGGCCACGGCCACGACGCGGAGGAGGCACCAGCGACCGTGCTGAACTCGCTGATGGACGTTACCCGGGCCGCGGGCAAGCTGGGAATCCCCGGCCTGTACGTGACGGGAGACCCGGGGGCGGTCGACGAGGCGGCCAAGGAAGGATCGTTGTCGATGGGCATCGGCGTTGGCTGGGCGAAGTCGCTGTCCTTTGCGACGGGCCAGTGTCCGGTGATGAAGTACCACCGCGGACTGATGCAGTCGATCCTCAATGACAAGGCGCATATCGCTGAAGCGGTGAACGCGACCGTGATCACCCTGGACGAGGCCCCGAAGGGCTACGAGGACTTCGACAAGGGCGCGGCCGAGAAGTTCGTGCTCAACCCCAACGGGCTGATACCGCAGGCCGCCTAGGCGCGGCCTCCGACGAGCGTCAGGCCGCGGCGCGCCAGAGTGCGCGGGTGCCGAAAGGCTCCCGCGCGGCGGCGGCGTCGCCGACCAGGTCCAGCAGCGCGGACGTGGCGGCGTCGTCGCCGGGGTCCTCGTCGTGCCCCGCCAGCACGGTCGAGACCTCGCGCGTGGCCAGCGCGTAGGGGAAGCGCTCGAGGACCTCGCGCGGGCCCGCAGGCGGGCCGGCGGCGGTCAGCTCGGGGGCGAGGTTGGCCACGAGCAGGTCGTAGGCCGCAAGCGGCTGGTGGCCGCCGGCCTCGAGGACTCGCCCGTCGCGCTCGAAGACCAGGCTCGGCGCCGTGTAGCGCTCCACGCCGTCGGTCTGCGCGGTGCGCTCCTGCAGGGCCGAGGGCGAGCCGGCGGCGCTGCGCGCCTCGGCGCGGTCGCGCTGGTAGGCCTCCTCGGTGGCCCCGTCGGACACGGCGCCGACTATCGCCTCGGAGTCCGCGATCCCCGCCCCGGTCAGGGCCTGCAGGATGCCCTCGTCCTCGTCCAGCAGGAGGGTGGTGGTGAACCAGGCCACCGAGAGCGCCCGCAGCACCGAGTAGGCGGCGTCCTGGCCCCGGCTCTCGCGGGCGGCCACCACGGTCCGGCAGGCCCGGCCTGTCGCCTGTGGGCGTCCACGCACGCCCAGCACGTAGGGCATCCCGAAGCGCTCGAAGCGCAGCGGCACCTTCGCCATGGTCGCCGGCGTGTAGCCGCGCCGCTTGTACTGCTCCGCTGTCTCGGTCAGGCCGATCGTGACGATCCGCCAGTCCAGCTGGTTCCCGTAGCGCCAGCGCAGCGCCGTGATCGCCGGAAACGCGCTGTACGCCCACGGGCAACCCGGGTCGGCCATGTGGGTCACGGAGACGACGGGCTTACTCACCGTAAGCAGCCTAGCGGGCGCTCGCCCTCCGCCCGGTGGCCCGTCTCGCCGGGGCCGGAGCGTCTAGGATTGCCCTTCCTCGGGGCTATAGCTCAGCTGGAAGAGCGCCTCGTTCGCAACGAGGAGGTCGGCGGTTCGAGTCCGCCTAGCTCCACTGCCCACGCGGGTCGTCCGAACCGCAGGCGACGGTTCCGTCTATGAGCAACGAGCCCCGGGTAAGACCGGGAGAGGCCGAATGCCCCGGCCCGGCACCGAAGGGAGGACCAGGATGTCCACCGGCGCAGTGATACCTCCCCCCACCAACGGAGAGCCGACCGGCGGTCCGGCGTCCCAGGCCGCCACCAACGAGCGGGTGGTCACCTTCCGCCCGCGCACCGTTCTGTCCGGGCTGGGCATCCTGCTCGCCGTCGCCGCGGCCCTCGGGTTCGTGCTCCTGGCCCAGAAGGGGCTGACGGTGATAGCCATCGCGCTGTTCCTGGCGATCGCGCTGAACCCGGCCGTCGAGTTCTTCCAGCGCCACGGACTTGGCCGCGGGCTCGCGGTCGCGACGGTGTACGTGCTCGCCCTGATCGCCTTCGCCGTGCTGGCCCTGGTGTTCATCCCGCCGCTGGTGACCCAGATCACGCACTTCGTGAACGCGCTCCCGAGCCTCGTCGACGACCTGACCAAGGGCCACGGACCCCTGGGCTTCCTCGAGCGCAAGTACCAGGTGGTCGAAGAGGTGCGAAAAGCCACGTCGAAGCGGGGTCCCAACGGCCTCACGGGTGCTGCCACGCCGGCGCTCGGGATCGCCAAGGGCGTGGCTTCCACCCTCACCGGCGTCGTCATCATCGCCTTCCTGACCCTCTTCATGTTGCTCGAGGGTCCCGACTGGCGACGGCGCGTCTCCGAACTGATCGCCGAGCGCCACCGCGGGCCCGTCGAGCGGATCGGCGCCGGTGTCTACAAGTCGGTCAGCGGCTTCGTGACGGGGAACCTCCTGGCGAGCTTTCTCGCCGGGGTCGTGGCCACGGTGATCCTGCTGGCGGCCGGGGTGCCCTACGCCATCCCGCTGGGATTGTTCACGGCAGTCGTGGAGCTGATCCCGTATATCGGCCCCGCGGTCGTGACCGTGCTGCTCAGCCTGGTTGCGCTCACGGTGAGCCCGCTGGCCGCCATCGTCGTCTTCGCCCTCATGCTCACCTACCACATGATCGAGGGCCACACCCTGCGCCCGCTGATCTACGGCCGCGCCCTCAAGCTCTCGGCCCTCGCGGTGCTGATCGCGATCATCCTCGGCACCGAGGTCGCGGGGATCCTGGGCGCACTCGCGGCCATCCCCGTCGCCGGGTCGATCCAAGTCGCCATCGGCGAGCTGCTCGCCGAGCGCGGGCGGCGGCGCGTGTCGTCGCGGCTAACCGAACGCGTCTAGCGCGTCGCGAAAGGGCGACGGCCGCCGGCCTTGCGAGAGGACCGGCGGCCGCCTACTGAACTCCCCTAGGAGGAGGGAGCTAGCTCGTGTGGGGCTGCAGCCGGCGCAGAAGCGCGCGCAGCCCCTCGGTGGGACGTGGCCCGGCCACTACACGCGACCCGGCGCGCAGCTGGTCGGCGCGCAGCTCGAGCATCTGCACGAGCGCCGCCGTGCGCCGGAACGGGTCGGCGATCGGCCGTCCGCCGCCCAGGGGCAGAGCGGCGACGATCTGTGCCTCGGTCTCGGCGATCAGGTACTCGCCCCTGGGGGGCGGAGCCGAGTCCAGCGCGGCGAGCGCGACCAGCCGGGCCGTGTCCGCGGCCCGGGCCGGCCGCATGGTGACTTCTGACTGGTGGGTCTGATGGAGAGACATTCGGACCTTCTTTTGTATAACAAGTTGCTCTAATGAAGCCGTGGAGGTAGTATCACTGGCCATGGCTAGTCCAACAATGTCGTACAAGCTAGACATGTCCGACCTGAGGCGAGACGGCGGCAAGTCGCTGACCCAGCAGCTCGTGGACCTGTTCGTGGACGGGATCGAGTCGGGTCGACTGGCGCCCGGGGAGAAGCTCCCGCCCACCCGCACGCTCGCCGCGGACGCCGGCATCAACCACCTGACCGCCGCGCGCGTGTACCGGCGCCTGGCCGAGGAGGGCTGGGTGACGGCCACCGTCGGACGGGGGACGTTCGTGCGCAACCTCGTGCCCGCCGCGGCGGACGAGCGCGGCGACGACTGGCAGGCCTACGTCCTGCCCGACCGCCCCACGAGCTACCAGGAGGAGATCCTCGACGACTCCTTTCGGATGGCCGACCAGCCGGACATGATCTCCCTGTCCACCGGCTTCCCGAGCCCCAGCTTCCACCCCACCCGCGAGCTGGCCGAGATCGCGCAAAGGGTGTTCGCCGAGGAGCGCGAGCAGGCGATCTCCTATACCCAGGCCGAGGGGTTGCGGACGCTGCGCGAGCAGATCGCCACGCACGTGGACGGCGACCGCCTCGACCCCGACCAGGTGATCGTGACCACCGGCGCGCAGCAGGCGCTGGACATCGTCTATCGGTCCCTCCTCAAGCCGGGCGACGTGGCCGTGACCGAGTCGCCCACGTTCACAGGGTCGCTGCTGGCCATGCGCTCCACCGGAGCGCGGGTGATCGGGGTACCCGTGGACGCAGACGGGCTGGACGTGGACGCGCTCGAGGCCGTGCTGGCCCGGCACGAGGTGCGCGTGCTCGCACTGCAGGCCACGTGCCACAACCCCACCGGAGTCGACCTGTCCGCCGACCGCCGCGCGCGGCTGATGGAGCTGGCCGTCGACCGCAACATGTTCGTGCTCGAGGACCGGGTGTACTCGGACCTCCGCTACGAGGGCACCGCGCCGCCGCCGCTGCGCGAATCCGCGCCGGGGCACGTGATCGAGGTCAACTCGCTGTCGAAGGTGGTCGGTGGCGGCCTGCGGGTGGGTTGGATCAACGCCCGCGGACCCGTGCTCCGCAGGCTGGCCACGCTCAAGCAGGCCACCGACTTCCACAGCCCCACCCCCGTGCAGCACATGGCCGCGCGCTATCTGGCCGGCGACGGCTACGAGCGCCAGCTCGCCCTGAGCCTGCCCTACTACCGCGAGCGTCGCGATGCCCTGATGAAGGCCCTGGAGCGCCACCTGGCCGGCGAGTACGAGGCCACGACGCCCGCCGGCGGCCACCACGTGTGGGTGACGCTCAAGCGTCCGGTCGAGGAGCGCGAGCTCTACGCCGAGGCCGTTCGCCACGGGATGTCCTTCACCCCGGGCGGCGCCGTGACCGCCGAGCGGCGCCAGCAGACCAGCCTGCGCCTGTCGTTCTCCCTGCTCGAGCCCGAGGAGCTCCAGGAGGGGGTCCGGCGTCTCGCCCGGGCGCTGCGCGAGGTGCGCAGGCGCGACCGGACCTCGGTGGCCGCGCCGCTCTCCTGACCGTCAGCAGGCCGGGGAGTCGTGGCCCGCGCTGCCCAGGCGCTCCCACAGCTCGGCCAGAGTGCGCTGCTCGTCCTCGGACAGGCGCCCCAAAAAGCGCCGGCGAACGCCTTCCAGGTGGGTGTGCCGCGCGGCCGCGAAGCGCTTGCGGCCGGCGGGTGTGATCACCGCGTTCAGCCCGCGGGCGTCGCCCGGACAGGACTCGCGCCGGACCAGTCCTTCCCGCTCGAGCCGATCCACCAGACGGGTCAGGCCGCTGCGGCTGAGCAACGCAGACTGGGCCAGCTCCGCCATCCGCATCTCGCCGGCGCGACTGTCGTTGAGAAACAGCAGCACCTCGTAGGAGCGCAGCGGCAGGCCGTGGGCGGCGATCAGCTCGGCGTCGAGCTCGCTCGAGAGCAAAGCGTGGGTGCGCAGGAAGCCGCGCCAGGCGCCCAGCTCGAGCGGGTCGAGCTGATCGCTCCTAGCACTAGGTGAAGTAGTTGACGGCACAATTACCTCGGTGATATAGTTGCACGTGCAATTGACTATAGCCCACCCGAGGGAGAGGCCATGAAGCTCGAGGGCATCCACCACATCACGGCGATCACCGGCGACGCGCCACGCAACCTGGACTTCTACACGCGCGTGCTGGGCATGAGGCTGGTCAAGAAGACGGTCAACCAGGACGACCCGACCGTCTACCACCTCTTCTACGCCGACGAGCAGGGCAGCCCCGGCGCAGACCTGACCTTCTTCGAGTATCCGGGCGCTCCGCACGGGCGAGCGGGTGACGGCATGGTCCACCGGATCGTGTGGCGCGTAGCCTCGGACGAGGCGCTGGGCTTCTGGAGCCAGCGGCTTGCCGACGAGGGCGCCGACCCCCGCCGCGACGGCGACACGCTGCGCTTCGCCGATCCCGAGGGCCTGGAGCACGAGCTGCGGGTGAGCGACTCCGACGAGGAGGCGCTGATCGCCGACCACCCGGAGGTGCCGCGGGAGCTGGCCCTGCGCGGCTTCGACGGCGTGCGCGCCTATTCGTCCGATCCCGCTGCGAGCGCCGACCTGCTCGAGCGGGGCCTGGGCTTCTTGGCCCAGGACGACGACACCTGGCGGCTGCAGGGCGAGGAGCGCTCGGGCTGGCTGGCCTACGACGCGGCTCCCGGCGAGCCGGGGCGCCCCGCGGCGGGGACCGTGCACCACGTGGCCTGGGCGTCGCAGATGGACGACCAGAATGGATGGCGCGAGCGTGTCGCCGAGCACGGCGCGCGGCCTACCCCGGTGATCGACCGGTTCTGGTTCCGCTCGGTCTACTTCCGCGAGCCCAGCGGCGTGCTGTTCGAGATCGCCACCTTGGGACCGGGCTTCGCCACCGACGAGGACCCCGAGCACCTGGGCGAGAAGCTGGTCCTGCCGCCGCGGTTCGAGCCCGCGCGCGAGCAGATCGAGGCTTCCCTCACTCCGCTGGAGAGCCCCCGGGCCGGGGCCCGCGGCGGCTGAGTCAACGGCGCTTGCGCAGGCGCCTGATTCGATCCCGCAGGACCGACAGGAGCAGCGAGAGCCCGCTTATCGGCTTGGCCGGTGTCGGCGCAGGCGGCGGCGGGGGTTGCGCCGGCTCGCGCTGCGCGGGGGCCGGCGGCGCGGCCTCGATCGTCTCGGCGAGGCAGGAGGAGAAGTCGGCGAGCAGCCGGCCCGAGATGTCCTTGATCATGCCGCCGCGCCCGAACCGGGCCAGGCGCCCAGTGATGGTGAAGTCGGTGTCCACGGCGACACTGGTGGCGCCGCCGTCCTCGCGCAGCACGCTCACGATCGTGGCCTTGGCGCCGCCCTGGCCGCGCTTGTCCTGACCGCTGGCCCTCATGGTGACGGTGCGGGTGGCCTCGTCGATCGACTCCATCTCCAGCTCGCCGCGGTAGGCGGCCGTTGTGGGGCCGAGCTTGACGGTGAAGTTGCCGTGGTACTTGCCGTCATCGGAGACCTCGGTGATCTCCGCCCCGGGCAGGCAGGGCGCCACGCGTTCGACGTCGATCAGCGCCTCCCACACGCGGTCGATCGGGGCATGCACCTGGAAGGTCTGCTCGAGCTTCATCTGCGCCCCTCCGCCCGCCGGAGTCCGGCGAGCTCGTCCGGTGTGTCCACGTCCTCGCCGCCGCCCAGGTCATCGCACGCCACCTCGCGCAGGCCGCGCAGGATCACGTTGCGCGCGCCCACGTCGCCGGTCACGTCGCGCAGGGCCGGGACCTGCGAGCGCTCCACCACCACCGGGTGCCCCGGACGGCCGCCATAGGTGGCGCGCACGGCCCCGTCGTGGCCGCGGGCGGCCACGTAGCGCCGCACCGCCTCGGCGGAGACGCCGGGCTGGTCGCCCAGGACGATCACCACCGCGTCGGCGTCCTCGAGCTCGGCAAGGCCACAGGCCAGGGATGCTGACTGGCCCTCCGACCAGCGCTCGCACAGCACCGGCTCGGCCCCGTGCATGTCCACCCGCTCGAGGATCAGGTCCGCCTCGGCGCCCAGCACCACCACCACCCGGTCGAGCCCGGCGCTGGACACCGTCTCCAACACGTGCTCGAGCAGCGGCCGGCCGTCCAGCTCGGCGAGCTGCTTGACCGAGCCGAAGCGCGAGGCCCGGCCCGCGGCCAGGACGCAGCCGGCGATCACTTCCCTGCACCGGCCCTTGGCGAAGCAGCCGGCTCGGCCGGCTGCGCACGATCGGCTTCCGGCGAAGAAGCCGGCTCGGCCGGCTGCGCACGTTCCCCAATCTCGTGTATTCGCCCGCCGCGCTTGTCGCGCAGGCGGCCACCCTCGCGGCCGTTTCGCACGGCCACCACCTCGGCCATGATCGACAGCGCCGTCTCCTCCGGCCCGGAGGCGCCCAGGTCCAGGCCGATCGGCGCGGCCAGGCGCTCCAGTGCCTCCTCCTCCAGCCCCAGCGCCAGCAGCCGCTCGTGACGCGCCTCCTGGGCCCGGCGGCTGCCCATGGCGCCCACGTAGGCGGCCTCGGAGCGCAGCGCAATGCCCAGCGCGGCGTCGTCGAGCTTGGGGTCGTGGGTGAGCACCGCCACGTAGGTGGCGCGGTCGATGCCGCCGATCGCCTCGAAGGCCTCCTCGGGCCAGGCGGCCACGACCCGCTCGGCGTCGGGAAAGCGCTCGGGGGTCGCGAACTGCGTGCGCGGATCGCACACGTAGGGGCGCCAGCCCGCGGCGCGGGCCAGGCGGCAGAGCGCGGTGGTGTAGTCCACCGCCCCGAACACCACGAGCCGCGGGGCCGGATAGCTGGCATCCACGAACAGCGATGCGCCCTCCACCTCCCGCATCTCGGAGCGCTCCGCCCACATGAGCTCACGTCCGGCCTCGGCTCCGGCGCGATCGAGCTCCGGGCTGCCCAGCCCGCCCGACTGGGTGCCGTCGTCGCGCACGAGCAGCTTGGCGCCGACCGCCTCGCCGGCGATCACCGTGACCACGGCGCCGCGCCCCTCGGTCGCGGCCAGATGTGCGAACTCGGCCGCGGGGTTCACTCCACGTACTCCTCGACCCACACATCGATCTCCCCGCCGCAGGGCAAGCCGACGTCCCAGGCCTCGGAGTCGGCGATGCCGAAGTGGAGCAGCCGCGGGCCGTCGCCGGCCAGCACGCGGCCGGCGGCCTCGACCACCGCTCCCTCCACGCAGCCACCCGACACGGCACCCGACACGTCGCCCGACCCGTTCACCGCCATCTTGGCCCCGGGCGGGCGCGGAGCCGAGCGCTTGACGCCCACCACGGTGGCCACCGCTACCCGCTCGCCGCGGTGCTTCCACGCCAGCACGTCTTCGACGACGTCCTTCACCGCTCTCCCTTCTCCATCAGGTCGGTCAGCTCCTCCAGTGAAGCGATCGTGTTTCCGGACAGGAACCGATCCACGTGCGGCAGTGCGGCCACCATCCCCCTGACGAGGGGTTCGTAGTCGGTCGCGGCCTTGAGCGGATTGAGCCAAACCAGGGAATGCGCGGTGCGCGAGAGCCGAGCCATCTCGGCCGAGAGCAGCTCGGGATCGCCGCGGTCCCACCCGTCGGAGAGAACCACCACCACGGCGCCGCGCCCCAGCCGGCGGCCGTGCTCGCGATTCAGCGTGCCCAGCGCCTCGCCGATCCTGGTGCCCCCGGACCAGTCGGCCATCGCCCCGACGGCGCGGTCGAGCGTCCGCTCGGGGTCGCGCCCGGACAGCTCGCGGGTCACCCGGGTCAGCCTGGTGCCGAAGGCGAACGCCTCCACCCGCCGCCGCGCCGCCACGCACGCCTGCATGTACATGAGCAGCATCCGCGCGTAGGGCTCCATCGAGCCCGAGACGTCGCACACCAGCACCACCGGCCGCGGGCGCTCGCGGGGCTCGCGCCAGTGGCGCTCGAGCGGCTCGCCGCCGTGGCGGAGCGAGGCGCGGAGCGTGGACCTCAGGTCGGGCCGCGCGCCGCTCGGCTGGGGTCCCCGACGGCGCGAGGTGCGCGTCCGGCGGCTCGGCCGTGAAGGCGCGCGAGCCGCCAGCCGCGCCATCACGGTGCGCGCCAGTCGCCCGTCCGCGGCGGTGAACTCCGCGAAGTCCTTGTTGCGCAGCAACTCCACGTCCGACCAGGCGGCCGGCACGACCTCGCTCTCCTCGACCCCCTCAGGCTCCACTCGCCGCTGGGGCGGCACGGCCGTCGAGGGCAGCACGAGGTCGGCCAGATCGTCGAGCACCTCGGGCTGCTCGGGGAACTCCGTGCGACCCGCGAAGACCTCCACGAAGGCGGCGTCGAAGGCCTCCAGGTCCTCGCGGCGCGAGCACAGCACCGAGCGCAGCGCGAGGTAGGAGTCCTGGCGGTCGGCCGCGTCCACCGCCGCCAGCGCCCGATGGGCACCGAGCAGCTCTCCGACCCCGACGCGCACCCCCCCTGCGCGCAATGAGGCGGTCAGGAGAATCAGCCTGCCGGTCACCCCGATGCCCGCGGCCCGTCCCTCGTGTCCCATGCCGAACGCCTCAGACACCGGCCAGCACCTCGCGCGAGCGCACCCTGTCGATGTCCTCGCGCACCTTCAGCGCCACGCCCAGCGTGTCCTCCAGCGAGGCGCCGTCTAGGGCCAGCAGCGCCCGCGCCCAGGAGATCGTCTCGCCCACGCCCGGGAGCTTGTACAACTCCTCAGCGCGCAGGCGGGCCACGGCCGCGCACACGCGCTCGGCCACCGCGTCGGGCACGCCGGGCAGGCGCGCACGCACGATCTCGACCTCGCGCGCCGGGTCCGGGTAGTCGATCCAGTGGTAGAGGCAGCGCCGCTTGAGCGCGTCGTGTAACTCGCGCGTGCGGTTGGAGGTGAGCACCACGAGCGGCCGCTGCGCGGCGACGATCGTGCCCAGCTCGGGGATCGACACGGCGAAGTCGGAGAGCAGCTCGAGCAGGAACGCCTCGAACTCGTCGTCCGCGCGGTCGACCTCGTCGATCAACAGCACCGCCGGCCCGTCGTGCTCCAGGGCCTCGAGCAGCGGGCGCCGCAGCAGGTAGTCGCGGGTGAACAGGCCGCCGGCGTCCACGCCGCCCTCGGCCGCCCGGATGGCCAGGAGCTGGCGCGGGTAGTCCCAGTCGTAGAGGGCGTGGTGGAGGTCCATGCCCTCGTGGCACTGGAGCCGGAACAGCTTCGCGTCGGTGGCCGCCGCCAGGGCGCGGGCCACCTCGGTCTTGCCCACCCCGGCCTCACCTTCGAGCAGCAGCGGCTGCTCGAGGGCGCCGGCCAGGTGCACGGCGGTCGCCAGCGCGCGGTCGGCGAGGTAGCCCTGGGCGGCCAGCGCCCGGGCTACGCCATCCGGCCCGGCAAACGTCACGTCCCGGCGGCGGTGGACAGCGCCCGCCGGGTCAGCACCCGGGCCAGGTGGCGCTTGTACTCGGGCGACGCGTTCAGGTCCCCGGGCGGCTCCGTGCCGTCGGCGGCGTGCTCCGCCGCCGCGGCGATGGAATCGGGCGTGAGCGACTGCCCGCGCAGGGCGTCCTCCACGCCGCGCGCCCGCAGCGCGGTGGAGGCCATGTGGGTCAGCCCCACGCGCACGTCGTCGGCCGCTCCGTTTCCGCGCACCAGCGCCGCCACCCCCACCATCGCCCAGTCCTCGGCCCGGCGGGTGAACTTCTCATACCCCCAGCGCCAGCCCTCCAGGGACGGCACGTCGATCGAGGTGAGCACCTCGCCGTCCTCCAGCGCCGTGGTCAGGTAGTCCTGGAAGAACTCCGCGATCGGGATGGTGCGCTCGCCGTTCGCCCCGCGGACGTTGAGGGTGGCCTCGAGCGCCAGCATGACCGCCGGCAGGTCCGACGCCGGGTCGCCGTGGGCCAGCGAGCCGCCGATCGTGCCCCGGTTGCGCACCTGCTGGTCGGCGATCTGCGATGCGGTCTCCGCGATCACCCCCAGCTCGGGCGAGCTCTGCAGGGTGGCGTGGGTGGTGAGCGCGCCGATGCGCACACCGCCGTTCGACGCGGCCACCCCGCGGAGCTCGTCGATCCCGCCGATGTCGATCAGCGTGGTCGGCGCCGCCAGGCGCAGCTTCATCAGCGGCACCAGCGAGTGGCCGCCGGCCAGCAGCTTGGCGTCCTCGCCCAGTTCCCCGAGCAGCGCGATGGCCTCGTCGACGCTGGCGGCGCGGCGGTAGTCGAACGGAGCGGAGATCACAGCGTCCCCCTCTCCCCGGGAGACGTCGGCCCTGAGCCGGCCGACTCGGTGCCGTGCTCGGGCACGGCCTGGCCCTGCTCGGTGGCGCGCTGGCCGTCGCCGTGCAGCGCCTGCCAAACCCGCATCGGGGTGAGCGGCATGTCGATCCACTCCAGGCCCGAGTCGCTCACCGCGTCCAGCACCGCGGCGGTGACCGCCGGCGTGGCGGCGATCGTGCCCGCCTCGCCCACCCCCTTGACGCCCAGCGAGTTGACGGGCGACGGGGTCTCGGTGCGGTCGGTGTTGAACGACGGCAGCTCGGCCGCCGTGGGCAGCGCGTAGTCGACGAACGTACCCGTGACCAGCTGGCCCTCCTCGTCGTAGACCACCTGCTCGTACAGCGCCTGGCCGATCGCGTGGGCGATCCCGCCGTGGATCTGGCCCTCGATCAGCATCGGGTTGATGGCCGGGCCGCAGTCGTCGACCGCGTAGTAGTCGACCACCTTCACCTTCCCGGTCTCGGTGTCCACGTCCACGATGCACGCGTGCGCGCCGAAGGGGAAGACGAAGTTCTCCGGGTCGTAGAAGGAGGTCTCCTCCAGGCCGGGCTCGATGTCCGTCGGCAGCTCCTGCGGCGGGATGTGGGCCGCGCCGGAGATCTCGGCCATGGTCATCGACTTGTCCGGCGATCCCTTCACGCGGAAGGTGCCGTCGGCCAGCTCGATGTCCTCGGGCGCCGCCTCCAGCATGGCCGCGCACACCTTCTTGGCCTTCTCCTGCACCTTCTCGGCCGCACGCGCGATGGCCTCGCCGCCCACCGAGAGCGAGCGCGAGCCGTAGGTGCCCCAGCCGAACGGACCGGTGTCGGTGTCGCCGTGGATCACGTCCACCTGCTCGGGGTCGATGCCGAGCCGGTCGGCCGCGATCTGCGCGAACGAGGTGTCCAGGCCCTGGCCGTGGGGCGAGGCGCCCGAGTAGACCGTCGCCGAGCCGGAGGGGTGCACGCGCACCATCGCCGACTCCCAGAAGGCGGCCTGCAGGCCGACCCCCTGCGGACCCACGGCGCGCGACGGCGCGAGCCCGCACACCTCCACCCAGGTCGAGAAGCCGACGCCGCGGTGGATTCCCTTCTCGCGCAGCTCGGCCTGCTCGCGCCGGAACGCGTCCAGGTCGAAGTTCTCCAGCAGCCTGTCCAGCGTGCCGTGGTAGTCGCCCGAGTCGTAGACGATGCCCAGCGGCGTCTCGTAGGGGAACTCCTCCTTGGAGATGAAGTTCTTGCGCCGCAACTCGAGCGGGTCCATGTCCAGCTCGCGGGCGAGCTTGTCCATCATCAGCTCGACCCAATAGGTGCACTCGGGCCGCCCCGCGCCGCGGATGGCGTCGGTGGGCATCTTGTTGGTGAAGACGCCGGTGACGCTGAAGTCGATGGCCGGGAACCTGTAACAGCCGCCGGCCACCGGGAAGCCCAGCTCGGGGATGAACGGCGTGAGCAGCTGGTGGTAGGCGCCGAGGTCGGCGATCACCTTCGCCTGACAGCCCGTGACCGTGCCGTCGCGCTTTGCCGTGAGCGTGACCGTGGCTATCTGGTCGCGCCCGTGGTGGGAGTTGGACATGTGCTCCGAGCGCGTCTCCACGTACTTGACCGGCCGGTTGAGCTTCTTGGCGATGGCCAGGACGAGCACCTCCTCGCCGTAGACTTGGAGCTTGGCCCCGAAGCCGCCGCCCACGTCGGGGGCGACCACGCGGATCTTGTCCTCGGGCATGCCCAGGATCCCCGACAGCAGGAAGCGGGCGATGTGCGGGATCTGCGTTGACGAGTACAGCGTCACGCTCTCGCCGCGGGCCTCGCCCACCGAGCCACGCGGCTCGATCGGCGCGCCCGAGATGCGGTGGTTGGGCACGCGCTGGGTGACGGTGACCTCGGCCTCGGCCTTCGCCGCCTCGAAGTCGCCGCCCGACACCGCCCACTGGTGGGTCACGTTGGTGCCGAACTCCTCCCAGACCAGGGGCGAGCCCTCCTCCAGCGCCTTCTCGGGGTCGACGACCGGGGGCTTGGGATCCAGCTCGGCGATCACCAGGTCGGCCGCGTCCATGGCCTGGCCCTTGGTCTCGGCCACCACGACGGCGATCGGATCGCCCACGTGCTTGACCTCGCCCTTCTTGACCGGCCAGTGCTCGGGCACCTTGATCTCCACGCCGGGCGGGTCCCAGGCCATGGGCAGCGGGGCGAGGATCACGTCGGCCAGGTCCTCGTGGGTGAACACGGCGACCACGCCGGGCGAGGCCTTGGCCTCCACGGCGTCGATGGAGACGATCGTGGCGTGGGCCTCGGCGGAGCGGACGACGGCCATATGCAGCATCCCGGGGAGGACGACGTCGTCGATGTAGTTGCCGCGGCCGGTGATCATGCGCGCGTCCTCGCGGCGCTTCATGGGCCGGCCGACGAAGCCATTGCCGCCCGTCGGGGGTGTGTCGACCACGCTCATGCCGACACCCCCTGCGAAGCCTCGGCGGCGTGTCGCACGGCGCGGACGATGTTCTCGTAGCCCGTGCAGCGGCAGAGGTTGCCCTCGAGCCCCTCGCGGATCTCCTCCTCTGAGGGGTTCGGGTTGCGCTGGAGCAGATCGGCCGCGGCCATGATCATGCCCGGCGTGCAGTAGCCGCACTGGAGGCCGTGCTTCTCGCGGAAGCCCTCCTGGAGCGGATGCAGGTTGCCCTCCTGGCCCAGGCCCTCGATGGTGGTCACCTCGGCTCCCTCGACCTGGACGGCCAGGAGCGTGCAGCTCTTCACCGACTCGCCGTTCACGTGGCAGGTGCACGCGCCGCAGTTCGAGGTATCGCAGCCCACGTGGCTGCCGGTCAGCCCGAGCTGGTCGCGGAGGTAGTACACGAGCAGCTGTCTGGGCTCGACCTCCGACTCGTGCTTCTCACCGTTCACGGTGACCGACAGCGGCACGGTCTGGCTCATGTCGTCTCCTCCCCAGGAGTTCGCTTGCCACGCAATCTAGTGCCCGCGCCAGGAAGCGCGAAAACGTTGGCGCGACCCTGGTCGCGTGGGGGCCGGTAAGGTGCCCCGCGCCGCCATGGCCGCCACGCGTCACTCCTTCGACTACAAGGGCTTCGACCTCGTCTACGACGAGTACGCCCCCCAGGGCGGCTCCGGAGACCGGACCGTGATCCTGATGCCGGGGCTGCTGTTCTCGAAGACGATGCACCGGCCCCTGGCCCAGACGCTGGCGAGGCGGGGATACCGCGTGCTGTGCCTCGACCTGCTCGGCCACGGCGAGTCGGATCGCCCGATCGAGATGTGGCACTACTCCATGGTGGAGTTCGGCGCCCAGACGCTGGCCCTGATGGACCACCTGGCGATCGAGCGCGCGGTGCTGGGCGGAACGTCGCTGGGGGCCAACACCACGCTCGAGGCCGCGGCCGCCGACGGCTCGCGCGTCCAGGGGATGATCGTGGAGATGCCCGTGCTGGACAACGCCCTGCTGGGCTGCGCGATCGGGTTCACGCCGATGCTGCTGTCGCTCACCTTCGGCGCGCCGATCACCCGCGCGGTCAGCCAGGCCCTCTCGCTCGTGCCGCGCCGCGGCCCGCTGCTGGGCCAGATGATGCTCGACTGGGCCAGTCAGGACCCCAAGCCGTCGGCCTCGTTGCTCCAGGGCCTGTTCTTCGGCCGCGTGGCGCCGCCGCGCGAGGAGCGCCGCAAGCTCACCGCTCCCGCCCTGGTGATCGGCCACCCGCGCGACCCGATCCACCCGTTCTCCGACGCCGACATGCTGGTGAAGGAGCTGCCCCAGGCCACGATGATCAGGGCCTCCTCGATCCTCGAGCTGCGCATCTCCCCCGAGCGGCTCACGGGCGAGATCGTGGACTTCATCGACTCCTGCTGGGACCCCGAGCCGGCTCGCGCCCACGGCCGCCGCTCCACTTCACCGAGCGGCGCGGGCAAGGCCGCGCGCGGTCGCCGGCGTCCGGTCTAACGGCCCACTAGGGTTCGCCGCGGGTGGCCAGCCGCAAGGAACAGAAGGAGCAGCTCAGGCGCGAGCGCGAAGAGCGCGAGGCCGCCGAGCGCGCCTCGCGACGACGCAAGCGTCTGATCGGCTACGTCGCGGGTGCGGTCGCGGTGCTCGTGGTCGTGGTCGTCGCCGTCGTGGTGCTCGCGGGCAGCAAGAGCAGCGGAGGTGGAGGCGGCTCCTCCGGCTCCGTGCTACCCGGCGGGGGCAGCGTGCCCGGCGCCAAGACCAAGGACCTGAGCGCCGCGATGAAGGCCGCCGGCTGCAACCTCACGAGCTACAAGGGCAAGGGCCGCGAGCACACCGCAGACCTGTCGAAGCCGATCAAGTACGACTCGAACCCCCCGACCGTGGGCAACCACTACCAGGTGCCCGCCGACGACGGCGCGTACGAGAAGGCGCCCGACGTCAAGCAGCTCGTGCACTCGCTGGAGCACGGGCGAGTGATCGTCTGGTTCAAGAAGAACCTCCCCAAGGACGACCGCGCCGGCCTCAAGGCGCTCTTCGACGAAGACTCCTACCAGGTGATCCTCACCCCCGATCCGACCGGCATGAAGTACCAGGTGGCGGCCAGCGCGTGGACTCGCGACCCCACCCCCAACGGCACCGGCCACCTGCTCGCCTGCCCCAAGTTCGACGACGCCACCTACGACGCCCTGCGCGCCTTCAAGGACCAGTACCGCGGCAACGGGCCCGAGGCGATTCCCTAGCGGCGACGCGTTTCGCGGTCGCCGCGTTGCGGGCGGCGGTGCTGCAAACTTTGACCCGAGGCCGCATCGGCGGCCATGCGAGGGTGTTCGGGCCCTAGATGACCCGCCCCCTCTCTCTCGCCGCCGTCGCGTGCTTGCTCGGTCTGCTCGTGGTGGCAGCCCCGGCTCTGTCCGTGCACCCCTACCACGCGAAGCCCGTGGACTTCTCGGTGGCCGCGCCGGACGCCACCGTCGCGAAGGGCAAGGCCTCCGCGAGCAGGGCGCGCCTGGTTTCGCGGCCGTTTCGTACCTCCAAGCGGTTCAACCTCGTCGGGCTCACCTGGACGAGCCGCAGGCAGGAGCCGCGATTGGCCGTCCGCACCCGTCGGCAGGGCGGGCACTGGTCGCGCTGGAGCACCTTGGCTGCCCACGCCGAGGACGCCCCGGACCCAGGGCGCGGCGAGCCCAGCGCCCACGGCAGCAGCGACCCGGACTGGGTGGGCGAGGCCGACTGGGTCCAGTACCGCGCCGACCGGCCCCTGCGCGGCCTGCGGCTGCACTTCGTGAACGTGCGCGGCACCGCCACCGCGGCCGATCGCGCGCGCAGCGCCGTCCGCCGGGTAGCCAACACCGGTGCGGTGTCGGTGGCGAGCGTGCTCAGCACCGGCATCGCCAAGGCGGGTGGTCCCCAGCCGGCGATAGTCCCGCGCGCGAGCTGGGGCGCGTCCTCGTGCCCGCCGCGCTCGGGACCTCAGTACGGCGAGGTGAAGGCGGCGTTTGTGCACCACACGGTGAACGCCAACGACTACACGCGCGAGGAGGCGCCGGACGTGGTGCTGGCCATCTGCCGCTTCCACCGCAACTCGAACGGCTGGAACGACATCGGCTACAACTTCCTCGTCGATCGCTTCGGCACGATCTACGAGGGTCGCGCCGGCGGCATCGACAGGGCCGTGATCGGCGCGCAGGCGCAGGGCTACAACGCCCAGTCCACCGGCATAGCCAACATCGGCACGTTCTCCACCGTGGCCCAGACCCAGGAGGCGCTGAGCGCCATGGCCCGGCTGATTCGCTGGAAGCTGCCGCTGCACGGCGCGCCCACGGCGGGTACCACGACGCTGGTCAGCGCCGGTGGCTCGGAGAACCGCTATCCCGCCGGGCAGCGACTGACCCTGCGGCGCGTGATCGGCCATCGCGACACGGGCTCCACCTCCTGCCCCGGGGACGCCCTCTACGCGCAGCTGCCCCAACTTCGCAGCATGGTGGGCGACGTGCAGCCCGGAGGGCTGACCACGCGCGTGACCGCGAAGATCGGGGCCCGAGGCGCCACGGTGAGCTACGGCGCCCAGGTGCCGGTGACCGGGACGCTCACCGCCGGCGGCGCCGCCCCGAACACCGGGCTGCCCGTGCAGATCCAGGCCTTCGTCGGCTCGCGCTGGAAGACGGTGACCACCGTGACCACCACTCCCGCCGGCGCCTACTCGGCCTCGGTCAATCTCGCGCGCACGCGCAACCTGCGCGCCCGCTTCGCCGGCCAGGCCGGCCTGCGCGCCACCAACTCCAAGCCGGTGCCCGCCGGCGTGCGGCCGATCGTGTCGATCACGCGCCGCCCGAAGCGCGCACGCGCGGGGGTGCGCGCCATCCTGCGCGGCAGGGTCCGCCCGCGCCGGACCTACGCGTGGGTCGTGCTCCAACAGCGGCGGGGCAAGGGCTGGCGGGTGGTGGCCTCGCGCAAGGTGAGAACGGCGCGCAACGGAAGCTTCACGGGCTTCTTCGTCGCCTCGGGGGCCGGGCGCTACCGCATCTACGCCGCGACGAAGAAGGACCGCGTGCTGGCCCGGGGCGTCTCCAAGGCCTATCCCGTCACGGTCACGCGGGCGCGCGCCAGCGGTGGCGCGGGCCTCTGAGCGACCCTCAGTCCGGCTCGCCCCAGCCCTGCTCGAGCTCGGAGCTGTAGAGCCCCTGCCCGCTGACCAGCAGCTTCGCCGTCCGGGCAAGGATTCGCAGGTCCAACCGCAGCGAGCGGTGGTCGACGTACCAGACGTCGAGCTCGATCCGCTCGGGCCAGGAGATCGAGGCGCGGCCGTTCACCTGGGCCCAGCCGCTGATTCCGGGCTTGACCTCCAGGCGCCGGCGCTGGTGCGCGGAGTAGCGGTCCACCTGCACGGCCACGGTGGGGCGCGGGCCCACCACCGACATCTCGCCGCGCAGCACGTTGACGAGGTTGGGCAGCTCGTCGAGCGAGAAGCGGCGCAGCAGCGCGCCCACGCGGGTGATCCGGGCGTCGCCGGGCTCGATGTAGAGGCCGGCGCCCATGCGCTCGGCGCCCGAGACCATCGTGCGCAGCTTCCACAGCTCGAAGGGCACCCCGTCGCGCCCGATGCGCTCGTGGCGGTAGATCACGCCGCCGGGGGACTCCAGCCGGATGGCGGCGGCGGCCACGAGCAACAGCGGCGAGGCCAGCGCCAGCGCGGCGGCGGCGATGGCGATGTCGAGGACGCGCGTCACGTTACGGTCCAGCCTTCGTGAGGGTCCTCTACCTGCACCAGTTCTTCACCACGCGCGAGGGCACGGGCGGCACTCGTTCCTACGAGTTCGCCCGCCACCTGGTGGGCGCCGGTCACGAGGTGACGATGGTAACCGCAGCCCGCGAGGATGCCGTTGCGGGATCGAGCGTCCCTGCTCGATCCCGATCCCGGCCACGGCGATTCACGGTGGAGGGCATCGAGGTGGTGGAGGTGCGCGGCGGCTACGCCGACTACATGCGGGCCACCGCGCGGGGCAACGCCAGCCGGATGGCCGGCCTGGGCGGCTTCGCCGTCTCGGCCACGGCTGCTGCCCTGCGCGCTCCGCGGCCCGACGTGGTCTTCGCCACCTCGCCCGCGCTGACGGTCGCGGTGCCCGGGCTGCTGGCCGCGTGCCGTCACCGCGCGCCCCTGGTCTTCGAGGTGCGCGACCTGTGGCCGCGGGCGCCGATCGAGATGGGCGCGCTGGAGAACCCCGCCGCACGCGTCCTGGCGCGTGGCCTGGAGCGCGCCGCCTATCGCGGCGCGACGCGCGTGGTGGCCCTGTCGCCGGGAATGCGCGAGGGGGTGACCGCCGCCGGAGTCGAGCCGGAACGGGTGACGATGATCCCCAACGCCGCCGACCTGGACCTGTTCTCGCCCGAGGTCGACCCGGGACCGCTGCGCGAGGAGCTGGGCGACCCGGCCTTCCTCTGCTCCTACTTCGGAGCGATGGGCGAGGCCAACGACCTCGACCAGGTGGTCCGCGCCGCCGCGATCCTGCGCGATCGGGGCGAGGACGGTGTGTTGTTCGCCCTCCAGGGAGACGGCAAGCGCCGGCCCGCGCTGGAGGCCGAGGTCAAGCGCGCCGGGCTGGACAACGTGGTCCTGCTCCCGCCCGGGGACAAGCACTCGGCCGCGCGCCTGGCCGCCGCGTCCGACGCCTGCCTGTGCGTGTTCAAGGACGTGCCCGTGCTGGCCACCAACTCGCCGAACAAGCTGTTCGACACCTTCGCCGCCGGCCGGCCGGCGATCGTGAACACCGGCGGCTGGCAGCGCGAGCTGGTGGAGGACAACGACGCCGGGCTCTACGCCCGCGCCGGTGATCCGGGGGCGCTCGCCGACCAAGTGCTGTGCCTGCGCGACGACCCCGAGCGCGTGCGCGCGATGGGCGCCAACGCGCGCCGGCTGGCCGAGACCCGGTTCGACCGGCGCGTTCTGGCCGAGCAGCTGCGTGAGGTGCTGGAAGAGGCCGGAGAAGCCTGATGGACCTCTCCTACTGCGTGGTGAACACCGACGGCCGCGACTACCTGCGCGCATGCCTGGAGGCGGTCGAACGCTGGCATCCGGCCGCGCTCGAGCACGAGATCCTGGTGCTCGACAACCACTCCGACGACGGCTCGGCGACGATGGTGCGCACCGAATGGCCGTCGGTCCGGCTGATCGCCCTGGACCGGCGCGCCGGAAAGGCCGAGAACGACTCCACCCTGCTGCGCGCCGCACGCGGCCGCTACTGCCTGCTCCTCAACGAGGACTCCGAGCTGTGCGAGGGCGCGGCCGCCGCCCTGGTGGCCGCCCTGGAGGACGACCCCACCGCCGGCGCCGCGGGCGCCCAGTTGCTCACGGGCGAGGGCGCGGAGACGGCGTGCGCCTGGCGCCTTCCAGGCCTGGACGTGGCGCTGGCCGCGGCCGTGTTCGCGCACCGCCGCTTCACGGTGCAGAGCCGCGGATCGGTCACGCGCGAGGTGGGCTGGGCGCAGTCCAGCGCCATGGGCGTGCGCCGCGCGGCCGCCGAGCGGGTCGATTACCTGGACCCGGACTTCTTCGTCTACTCCGACGAGACCGACTTCTGCAAGCGCCTGCACGATGCGGGCTGGAGGATCCTGTGGGTGCCATCGGCCCGGGCCGTGCACCACGACCAGCTGGGCACCGACGCGGGTGCGGCGCGGCGGCGAATCGTGGAGTTCCACCGCAACCGCGACCGTTACATGGCCAAGCACCACGGGGCCTTCGAGCGCTACGCCGTCCGCCTGCTGGGCGCCTGGTTCTACGCGCTGCTGGCGCTGGCGGCGCTGGTGGCGCCCGGCCACGATCCGCGCCGCTACGCCCTGCACGCCCGTCAGGAGCTGTGGCCGGCGGCGGGCGAGGGGATACGCGAGGCCGCCGCCGAATACAACATGGGCCTGGAACGCCATGGAGCATCCTGACCTCGCCCACCTAGGAGCAGTGCTCGCCGCCGGCGGCGCCGGGCTGCTGCTGGCCGGCCGCGGCCGCCTGATGGTGCTGGCCGGGCTCGTGGTGGTCTCGCTGGGAGAGGCGGCCCTGCTGGGCTCGAGCAACGGCGGCGGGACCTTCGACCGCCTGGCCTCGCCCGCGGGCGGCGTCGCCGCCGTCTTCGCCCTGGGCGTGCTGGCCGCCGCCGCGGCGGTCCTGGTGGCCCGGCCGGGCTGGCTGCCGGTGGTGTTCCTCGTGGCCGCGCCGCTACGTCCGCCCGTGTCCTTCCACTCGGGTGGGGGCTTCCCGCTCAGCGTGGCCAGCAACGGCCAGCTGGGCCGGCTGCTGCCGCTGTACTTCGTGCTGGCGGCGGGCGCGCTGGCACTGGTCTGGCGCTCCTTCGACTCCCGGACGGCCCAGGCCGCGGTGCGTGCCCTTCCGCGCGTGGTCGCGCTGCCCGCCGCGGCGTTCGTGGCCGTGGCCTGCCTGTCGCTGCTTTGGGCCGAGCAGCTGAGGCCGTCCGTCGACCTGCTCGCCTACTTCACCATCCCCTTCGCGGTGCTGCTCGCCGTGCTGGCGCGCTCCCCCTTCCCGGACTGGGCCCCGAGGGCCATGGCCCGCGCGGCGGTCGCCCTCGGGACGGTGTTCGCGGTGATCGGGCTCTACCAGGCGGCCACGCGGGAGCTGT
Source organism: Solirubrobacterales bacterium (assembly GCA_038202855.1). GTDB lineage: Bacteria > Actinomycetota > Thermoleophilia > Solirubrobacterales > Thermoleophilaceae > JAAYBF01. Next base: position 19,631 of record JBBREO010000010.1, on the reverse strand, counting down.
TCTTCTTCGCTCCCAACCTCGAGGTGTCGAACGCGAACTCGAACTTCTTCCGGGTCACGTCGCTGTTCGGCGACCCCAGCCTCTACGGCCGCCACCTGGTGCTGGCCATGGCCGTGCTGCTGGTCTGCCTGGCCCTGTCGCGGGTCGACTTACGTCTCGGCGTCGGCCTGCTGGTGGTCCTGTGGCTGGGCCTGTTCTTCTCCTACTCGCAGTCGAGCATGGTGGCGCTGGTGAGCGTGACGCTGGCCATCGCCTTCGCCACCGGCGGCCCGCGGGTACGCCGGGTGGTGCTGGGGAGCCTGGCGATAGTGGCGGTGCTGGTGGTGGGCTTCCTGGCGTCGGTGGAGATCCGGGGCCAGTCCCTGCGCCGCGAGACCAGCGATCGCACCCAGCGGATTCAGGACACCGCCCGCGTGATCGCCCACTACCCGCTGATCGGCGTGGGGATCGGCAACCAGGCCCAGGCCAGCCGCCGGCTGTCGGGACGCGACCGGCCCACGCCCAACTTCGTCTCCCACACCACGCCCCTGACCGTGGCCGCCGAGCTGGGGGTGGTCGGGCTGGCGGCCTACGCCTGGCTGCTGGTCGGCGGGGCCATGGCGATCTACGGCGTCTGGCGCCTGGAGCCCGGGCTGGGTCTGGCCCTGGGCGCGGGCCTGCTGGCCCTGTTCGTGCACGCGCTGTTCTACTCGGGCTTCCTCGAGGATCCGCTCACCTGGGTGGTGCTGGCCGTGGCCGCCGCCCAGCTCACGTGGACGCGCCGCGACGACGGCGTGCACCGCCGCGGGCGCGAGCCGGCGGCGGCGTGATGGCCCGGCCGGGCCTCGGGGGCAGGCTTTCGCGCGAGGGGATGCTCGCGCTGCTCGGCGTGCTGGTCGCGATCGTCGCGGTGACGCTGCCGGAGCTGGGATCGGACCCGTGGCCGTTTCGCCCTGGCCCGGTGCAGGCCCACGGCCCCTTCGGCCCGCTGGTGCGCGCGGCCGGCGAGGAGTGGGACGTGGGGATCGCGCGCACCGCGTGCTTCGCGGCCGGCCTGCTGCTCGCCGCCGTCGGAGCTCTGGCCCTGCGCCCAGGCGGCTGGCCGGCCTGGGCCGGGGTGGGCGTGGCTGCGCTCGTGACCCTGGCCCTGGTGCTGCCCTCCACCCTCCTCCAGGTGGGCCTGCGCGACTCCACCCAGCCGTGGTTCTTCACCAACGACTCGACCTACCAGGTGGAGCTGGGCGGCGACCTCCTGCTCCACGGCCACAACCCCTACGGGCACGACTACTCGCACTCGGGCATGGAGCGCTTCTACTCATTCGATGGCAGCGCCTCCGAGGCCATCCGCGCGCGCGAGGTGTCGCTGAAGCACTACGCCTACTTCCCCGGCACGGCGCTCGTGGGCGCGGCGTGGCGACTGCTGCCCTCGCCGCTGGACGACTTCCGGCTGTTCGTAGCCCTGGCCACGCTCGCGGGGCTGGCCGCGGCTCTCGCCTTCCGGGCGCCGCTGGGCTGGCGGCTGGCGATCGGCGCGCTGGTGGCGGCCAACCCGATCGCGGTGCGCTCGGCCTGGTTCGGCCAGAACGACGCCCCCAGCATCGCCCTGATGATCCTGGCCTTCGCCCTGGCCACCCGCGGACGCGCGCGCTGGGCCGCCGCGGCGCTGGCCGGCGCGGTCCTGCTGAAGCAGTTCGCGGTGGTGGCGATCCCGTTCCTGGCGATCATGGTGCTGAAGCAGGGGATCGCACGCGGCGAGCTCAAGCGGATCGCGGGCGTCTTCGTCGCGGTGCTGGCCGTGATCGGACTTCCCTTCTTCATCGCCGACCCGGGCGCCTTCTACGACGACACGGTCAAGTTCGGCGCCGGTACCTACAAGATCGTCGGCTACGGGCTGTCGGGCATCCTCGTGCGGGCCGGACTGATCGCCGAGCGCAACGGCTCCTACCCCTTCGGCCTGTTCGCTCTGGTGCTGTGGCTGCCGCTCACCGTCTGGCTCGGATGGGTCGCCCACCGGGCTCGGGAGCAGTGGGTGGCCCCCGCCGGCTTCGCCACCTCCATCCTCGTGCTGCTCTACATCGGGCGCACGTTCAACAACTACTACCTGGTGTGGCCGATGATGGGCGCGGCGATCGCCGCGCTGGTGTGGGCGGGCGAGCGTGCGGTCCCGCTGCCCGAACGCCGCTAGCGCAGCCGGGCCGCGCGGCGGGCGGCCTTCTCCGCCGCGCGCCGCTCGCGCTTGGCCGCCTTGGTGCGACTGCTGCTGGGCTGCAGCGCGTAGATGTACGAACGCCCGATCAGGTAGACGCGCTTGCGGTCGGCCACGATCGGGCTGGCGTACTTGCCCGCCGCCGTGGACCAGACCTTGCGCCCGTTGAACGCGTCGAACGCCGTGGTGGAGTCGGTGCCGGTCTTCACCGAGCGCGCCGCGGCCGACCCGCAGGACGAGCACGTGGCGGCGTAGACCAGGCCGTCCATCACCACGGGCGCGGCGTGCACCGCGCTGGGCATCGAGCGCCTCCAGCGCACGTCGCCGGTTGCGGCGTCCAGGGCGAAGAACCGGCCGTCGTAGGTGCCCGCGTAGACCCTCCTGTCGAAGATCGCCGCCGACGAGTAGATGTAGCTGCCCAGGTGCCTGGCCCACAGCAGCCGGCCGCTTCGCTGGCCGTAGGCGTACATGGTGCCGTCGGTCGAACCGATGAACACCCGCCCGTAGGCCACGGCGGGCGCGGCGTAGAAGAACTCGGTGGCCTGGCTGCCCTTCCACGCCAGCCGGCCGGTCTTGGCGTTCAGGGCGTAGAGCGAGCCGCCGTTGTTGGCGATGAAGATGCGCCCGCCCGAGTAGGCGGCCGAGGTGTTCACGCGGTTGCCGGTCCGATGGCTCCACACCTTGCGCCCGGTCTTGGCCCGAATGGCGTAGACGCGGCCGTCCCAGCTGCCCACGTACAGGATGCCGTTCTTCAACAGGGGCGAGGACTCGAACGGCTGGCCGCGAAAGCGCCACTTCTCCTTGCCGGTCTTCGCACTCATGGCGGTCACGAACCCCGTGGGGTGGGACGCGCCCTGCGGGCAGGGCACCCGGTCCATGTAGGCCTGGTAGATCACGCCCTTGGCGATCGTGGGCGAGGAGGCCGCGCAGCGCTTGAAGCGCTTCGTCTTGAACACCCGCTTACCGGTCCGGCCCCGCATGGCGATGAACAGCCCCTTCTGCTGGGCGATGTAGACGTTGCCGTAGGCCAGCGAGGGCGGGAACTCGAGCGTGTCCCGGCCGTCCACCCGCCAGGTGCGCCGGTAGGGCGGGTGGAGGAGGAAAGGAACGTCCTTGGTGCGCTGGCGGTCGAAGCCGAACGTGGGCCAAGCCACCGGGTTGCCCTTGCGTCCCCGGCCCGGCTGGGGCTTGGCCGAGGCGTCGAACTCCACCTGCGCGGACCCGCGCTTCTGGGGCGGATCCTCCTTGGACAGCACCTTGTAGGCCACGGCTGCGGCGCCCGCGGCGACTAGCAACAGGACCGCGGCGGCGGCGAGCAGCTTGAGCCTCATCCGCGCCGCCGCCCCAACACGCGCCAGATGTTGCGGGTCACGCGCGGCACCTCCAGGTCCAGGCTGCTCTCGCTCAGGCCGCGGGCCCACTGCGGCGTGCCCGGCCGGATGACCGTTCCCTTGCCCAGCCGGTAGCCCACGAAGGCCGGCCGGCCGGACTCGCGGCCCGCCGAAGTCAGCAGGCGGGCGTCGGGCGACAGCCCCGTGGAGCGCTCGAAGCGCGAGAAGTCGCCGAACAGGCCGTCGGTGCCGCGGAACAGCCGCAGGGAGTCGCGCTGGCGGTCCAGCGGCGCGGGCTGATCGGTACGGAAGGGCTCCGTGCGCTCACCGAACACGTCGTCGGGGCGTGCCGGGCTCGGGTCGCGCAGATCGGCCTTGACCACCGCCACCGTGCGCCGCAGCGATCGATCCCCGAACGACACCACCCCCAGCCCGCCGTCCTGCACCTCGTGCCGCAGGCCGTCGCGCAGCTGGCGCGGCACCCAGGTCTCCGTGCCGGCGATCGCCACGCCCGGGGCGTTGCTCAGCGATGGGCCCTCGCGGCGGGCCAGGGCCACGTCGGTGGTCAGGTCGTATGCCAGGTGCTCGCGGTCGAGGAAGCCGAGCAGCGGCAGCGCCTCGCGGCGCAGCCCGGCGGGCAGGCGCCCCTGGGCGTAGGGGCGGTCCGCGGGCACGGCGGATGAATCCCCGAGGGTGTCGGGAAAGCCGTCGAGGTCGGAGTCGAGGGAGTTGTCGCCCTGCCAGGTGGCCACGGGCAGGATCACCAGCGGCCGCGGTCGCCTCAGCGCCCGCCGGCCGCCCACCGGTCGCCCGGACACCGGCACGGGCCACACCGCCCGCCGGCCCCCCGTGCGCACGCGCACGACGTAGACGCCGGTGCGGGCGTTCGCGGGGATCCTCACGCGCAGGCGGCGGCCCCGGCGGACGTCGGTCTTGATCGCGGCGTTGGATCCCAGCCGCGACAGCGCGTAGGTGAAACGCCGGGCGACGGGACCCACGCGCAGCACGGCCAGCGAGCCGGCCGAGACGGGCACCGATGGGCCCTGGAGGGTCAGGCGGCGCACCGCGGCCCCGGTCCCCGGGCGTGCCGCCCGGGCGTTGGGCACCGGCCCCGCAGGCGCCTCGGTGAGGTTTCCGGCCAGGTCGCGCACCCGGACGGTGAAGGCGTAGGAGCCGTCGGGCGTGGCCCCGCTCCGCACGGTGCCGTCCCAGACCCCCGTGCGGCTGCGATCGCCGCGGAAGCGGCGCGCGATCCGCGGCGGCCCCGCGACGTCGGTGTGCCACACGCGGAACTCGGGGTTGAGGTTGCGCGGGCCGCGGTAGCGGATCCGGACGCTGTGCGCCGCTCCGCGCACACCGGGAGCGATCACGTGGGGCGTGGACGGGGCGAGGCTCACCTTCGGCGGCTTGGTGTCCACGACGATCTTCTTGATCGAGTCGAGCACGCGCCCCTGCTTGCGCCGCACCACCCGCAGCCGGTAGGAGCCGTCCGGCACCGGCCTGCCCTGGTCGTCGCGACCGTCCCACCTGAAGCGGTGCTTGGTGTCCCCGGCCAGGCGACGCTCGCCGAACAGCTCGCGCACCACGTCGCCGTTGGAGTCGATGATCGACAGGGACACGTCGGCGGGCTCGGAGAGGTCGAAGCCCACGCGCGCGGAGTCGCGGACGTGGTCGTCGTTGGGCGATATGTGGCGCGGCTGGGCGGCGAAGCGCAGCACCACCGGCACCTCGGTCTTCAGCGCCTGGGCGGCGAAGAAGGTGGCCATGGTCGCCACCACGAGCAGGGCGAAGACGGCGCGGACCAGGCGGCTCGACTGCACCGACGACACGGTATTGCAGTGGGCGGAGCCCCCGTCAGGAGACGCGGACGGCGACAATGGCCGCGTGCGCGTCTCCCTGGTCGATCCACCGGCCTACACCCCGCCGTATGACCACTCGCTGGCCGCCGCCCTGGCCCGGGCGGGCGCCGACGTGGAGCTGGTCACCAGCCGCCACCCCTACGGGGGCGCGCCCGCGGCAGAGGGCTTCACAGTCCGCGAGGAGTTCTACCGCCGCGCGATGGCGCGCGATCGCGGCACCAGCGTGCGGCGGGCGCTGAGACTGGCCGAGCACGTGCCGGACATGCTGGCCCAGCGCGACCCCCGCGGCGCTGACGTCGTCCACTACCAGTGGCTCACCCTGGAGCCGATCGACTCGCTGCTGCTGGCCCGCGGCGTACCGCGGGTGTTCACCTCCCACAACGTCCTGCGCCGCGGCGGCGGGGCCGTGCGCCAGCGCGCCGTCGGGGCGGCGATCGCGCGCATGGACGCGCTGATTGCCCACACCGACGCCGGCGCCGGCGAGTTGGTGGACCGCTTCGGTGCCGACCCCGCGCGCGTGCACGTGATCCCCCACGGGGCGTTCGACTACCTGACCCGCCAGCCCGACGAGCAGCCCCTGCCACCCGAGCTGGCCGGGGTCGAGGGCCCCGTGGTGCTGACCTTCGGCGTGCTGCGCCCGTACAAGGGGGTCGACGTGCTGGTCGAGGCCTTCCGCCAGCTCGAGGGCGCCGAGCTTTGGGTGGTGGGGCGTCCGTGGATGGACGTGGAGCCGCTCAAACGCGCCGCGGCCCGGGCGAAGGGGACGGTCCGCTTCGTCGACCGCTTCGTGCCGGACGCGCAGCTGCCCGCCTTCTTCCGCCGCGCCGACGTGGTCGTGCTCCCCTACCGGCGCGTCGACCAGTCGGGCGTCCTGTACACGGCGCTGGCATTCGCAAAGGCGATCGTGCTCTCCGACGTGGGCGGATTCTCGGAGGTCGGGCGGGTCGACGGAGCGGCCGAGCTTGTCGCCCCCGAGGATCCCGTGGCGCTGGGCGAGGCGTTGAGGCACCTGATCGACGATCCCGCCGCCCGCGAGGCGCTCCAGGAGCGGGCCGCGACCGCGGCGGCAGGCCGTTATTCCTGGGACGACATCGCCCGCCGTACGCTGGCGCTGTATGAGGGACTGACGTGAGGGCTGTACTGATGGGAAAGCACAAGCGCTCGGCCGTGGGCGCGCTGGACCACCTGGTGGGCCGGGGCGTGGACGTCGTCGCCGTGGTCGCGCCGCCCGAGCCGGACGGGGCCGCGGAGTCACAGCGCCTGGACCTGGCCGCCCGCCGCCATTCGATCGAGCTGACCACCGACGACGAGCTCTATGCGCGCGTGGAGCGCGGCGAGCTGCGCGACGTCGACCTCGTGCTCTCGTTCCTGTTCTGGAAGCGGATCCGCGGGCCGTTGATCGAGGTCGGCCGGCTCGGCTGCCTGAACTTCCACCCCGCGCCGCTACCCGACCTGCGCGGCATGGGCGGCTTCAACGTCGCCATCCTGGAGGGCTTCGCCGAGTGGGGCGTGTCCGCGCACTTCGTGGACGAGGACTTCGACACGGGTGACCTCGTCCGCGTGGACCGCTTCCCGATCGACCCCGCGGCCACCGCGCTGTCGCTGGACATCGAGAGCCAGGAGCGGCTGCTCACGCTGTACGAGGAGGTGATCGACCTGGCACTCGCCGGCGAGGAGTTGCCCCGGTCGCCGCAGGGCGAAGGCCGCTACGTGACCCGCGAGGAGTTCGAGGAGATGCGCAAGGTGCCACCCGGCGAGGACGCCGAGACGCTGGAGCGACGCATCAGAGCCTTCTGGTACCCGCCCTACGACGGGGCGACCATCGAGGTGGCGGGAAGAACGCTGACCCTGATCGACTCAGACCGGCTAAGCGAGGTGGCCAGGGCCAACAGAGAAGCGGGAATCCTGCCCTAGCAACCAACTACCAACAACCAACCAGCGCAGCTGAGCTATTGCGTCTTGTCCTGCCCCGTCACGACCACCACGGTCGCGTCGCCGGCCACGCCCTGGCTCGCCGCGTCGATCGGCTCGCGCTGAGAGATCCTAAGGCGCCTTCCCACCTCCGCCGCCTCGCGCTCCGCGCCCGGCGCGTAGAGGACGACCGACTCGGCCCGCTGCTGGTCGTTGAAGTTGGTGACCGTGCCCAGCTTGAAGCCCTGCTTCTCCACCGAGTCGCCGATCTGGGCCGCCAGGCCGGGCACCGTGGTGCCGTTGAGCACGGCCACGCGCACGCGGGCCGGGTTGATCCCACCGGCCTTCGCCGGCTTCTTCTGGCCGGAGCTCGACGCCGGCTGCGAGGAGCCCGAGCTCGCCTTGCCGGGCTTGGTCGTGTCGTTGCTCCCCCCGATCAGCTGGATGGCCCCGAAGGCGATGGCGGCCAGGATCAGGACGGCGGCCCCGATGACTACCGCCGCACGGCCGCGCGAGGCGAAGGGACCGCGCGAGTCCCGGCCGGGCGATGGGGCGCCGGGACGGCTCTTCGAGTAGGGCGGCAGGATGGGCTTCGAGGGAGGCACGGCCCCACCGGCGGCACGGGCCGGCACCCCTTGCCCGGATGCGCCCGCGGCGGTCGCGGCTCCCGCGGCGGTGGCCGGCGACGAGGGCACCGACGGCCGAGGGGCCACCGGTGGCAGTGCCGACACGGCCGGCTCGTCGCCCGTGTCCTCCCAGTGCTCCTCGGGCGCGGGGTCGTCGCCGGTCTCGTCCCACTCCTCGTCGTCGTCGTCGTAGTCGCCTTCCTCACCGGCCTCGAACTCGGCCGAGTCCTCGGCGAGCGGATCCGCGGGCCGCTCGATGTCCCCTTCGTCGTCCTCCTCGTCCTCGTCCAGCGGCGAGGGCGGCGGGTGGATGACCGTGTCCTGGGACAGCGGCGGTCGATCGCCGGACCCGTCCCCGGCGGCACCGTTGGCCGGCTGGTCGGCCCCTTCGGGCTCCGCTTCGGCCTCGGCGGCACGGGCGGCGGCGGGCGTGGCCGCGGCGGGCCCCAGCGCCGTGGCGGGGCTCGTGCCGGTGGCCGCGGCCCGCGCTCCGGCGGGCGCGGGCGGGTACTGCGGCGTCCCGGCGCCCACGGCTGTGGCACCGGTCGCCGGCTGGGCCTGCGCGGCGGCTCCGGCGGCCTGGCCCGGGGCGCGCGGCACCGGACGTGCGCCCGCGGGGTGCTGCGCAGGCACCCGCTGGACCGAGGCGGCCTCGGGTCCGCGCTCGGGCGCGCGACCCGCCCATTCGCGAAGGCGCTTTACGTCGCGCGCCTGGGAGAAGTACAGGGCGGAGAGCACAGCAAGGCCGAGGACGGCTGCGAGGCCCGCGTAGGAGCCGATCTCCTGGACTATTTGCATGGAGGGGAGCTTGGGATCGTACTGGCGGGCCCGGCTTCGATCACGCCGGCCCGCTCGCTCGGGGGTCGGTCAGTGCCCAGCTCGGGTCGGTCGGGGAGGCCGACGAGGTGGTGAGCGCGCGCTCGGCCGACATCTGGGCCACCGCGTCGGCCAGGGCCGCCGCGTCGCCGTTGAACACCAGGTCCTCGATCCGTGCGAAGGCGGTCTCCACCCAATTGGGGTCCAGGCGCGGGCGCACCGCGGCGACGATCCGCTCCGCCGGGGTGGGCTCGGGCCGCTCGCCGGCCTCGAACAGCTCCTCGTGGATCTTCTCGCCCGGTCGGCGGCCGACGATCTCCACGGCGATGTCCACGTCGGGCTCCTTGCCCGACAGGCGGATCATGTTGCGGGCCAGGTCGACGATCCGCACCGGGTCGCCCATCTCCAGGACGAACATCTGGGCGCGCGGCTGGTGGCGGGGCTCATCCCGCGGCGCGCCGGAGGGCATGGGCACCAGGTCGGCGGCGCGGATGATCAGCTGCACCGCCTCGGGGATCGTCATGAAGTAGCGGGTCATCTCCGGGTCGGTGACCGTCACGGGCCCGCCGGCCTCGATCTGGCGGCGAAAGATCGGCACCACCGAGCCGGACGAGCCCAGCACGTTGCCGAAGCGCACTGCCGCGTAGCGGGTGGACCGGTAGCGGTTCTGCGCGGCCTCCACGGCCCACTCGGCCAGCGCCTTGGACGCTCCCATCACCGTGGCCGGCGCCACGGCCTTGTCCGTGGAGACCAGGACGAAGCGCTCAACCCCGGCCTCGCCCGCGGCCGCCGCGACGATCCGGGTGGCCACCGCGTTGTTGCGCACGGCCTCGACCGGGTTCTCCTCCATCAGCCCAACGTGCTTGTAGGCGGCGGCGTGGAAGACCACCGACGGCTGCTCCTCGGCGAACAGCTCCTGCATCCGCGTGGCGTCCTTGCAGTCGGCCAGCACGGCGGCCAGCGAGCCGAAATGCTGCTCCTCCTCGAGCTGGCGGCGGATCTCGAACAGGTTGTTCTCCGCGTGGTCGACCAGCAGCAGCCGCCGCGGGCGCACCCGGGCGATCTGGCGGCAGAGCTCCGACCCGATCGAGCCACCGGCGCCGGTGACCATCACCACGCGGTCGCGCAGATAGGCCCCCACGCGGTCTATCTCGGCGCGCACCGGCTCGCGTCCGAGGACGTCCTCGACCTTCACCTCGCGCACCTGGCGCAGGAGGTTGGGCCCCCGCGAGAGCAGCTCGAAGACCGTGGGCAGGGTGCGTACGGGGATGTCGCGCTCGCGGCAGGCGGTGACCACCTTCAGGCGCAGGGCGCCCGGCGCGGAGGGGATGGCGATGACCACCTCGTCGGGCTTGGTGTCGTCGAGGATCCGGGGCAGGTCGTCGGTGGTGCCGTGCACCCGGTAGCCGGCGATCAGCATGCCCTTCTTGCGCGGGTCGTCGTCCACGAACCCGATCACGGCGCTGGACAGCTCAGGGTTGCGGCGCAACTCGTGCGCCACCTGCTGTCCGCCATTGCCGGCGCCCACGATCAGCACCTCGGTATCGGCCCGCTGGACCAGCGGCTGGCGCAGCGGGCGCTCCACCACTGCGCGGACCACGAAGCGGGCCCCACCCACGAGCGCCAGGGCGATCAGGAAGTCCAGCGCCATCACCCCGCGCGGCGGGTCGGCCACCCCGAAGGGCAGCAGGAACAGCCCGACGATCAGCACGAACGAGGAGACCACCACGGCCTTGACGATCGACTCGAAGTCGGCCTGGTCCACGAACCGCCAGAGCTTGGAGTAGAGGCCGAAGGCGGCGAACAGCGCCAGCTTGAGCACGACCACGAAGGCGACCGTCACCTCGAGCAGGTGTCGGTAGCGGTGCGGGATGCCCGCGTCGAAGCGCAGGACGAAGGCCAGGTAGTAGGCGAGCCCGATCAGGCAGGCGTCGACGCCGACCTGTCCCAGGCGGCGGGCGCTGACCGACGATGTGATGCGGTTTGTCACTGTTCTCGCGCCGATAGCAGCAGTGTGGCCAAAACGGCCGGGTCGCGCCTGATCCGGTCGCCTCCGTGCGCCGCGCGCTTCTCGACCCGGATCTGGTCCGGATCGGTCAGCCGCCTGAGGCGCCCGTCACGAAGCAGCCCCTCGTCGACGGCGCCCAGTCGACCTTCGAAGGTGGTGAACACCGGGGTGCCCAGCGCCACCGCCTCACGATTCATGGTACCTCCGGCGGAGACGACCAGGTCGCTGAATGCGATCAGGCTCTGCGCGTCGATCGCGCCCGGGGGCACGATCAGCCCCTGCTTGGCGGCGATCTCCTCGCGCTGGGTCGGCGTGCGGGGAAGCACCACGGTCTGTGCCTCGCCGGCCAGGCGGTCCAGGAGCCGCGCGAACAGCGGGTTCTCGAAGCGGTGGTAGAGGGAGACGGCCGGAGGTGTGCGCACCACGACGATCGGCTTCGATCCATCCAGGCCCAGCTCCTCCAGCACGCTCGCGTCGGGCTCGAAGTCGGCCAGGTAGTACTCCTCCTTCAGGCCCTCGTAGGAGCGCACCTTCCCGCGGGCGCCGTAGCGGTCCAGCCGATGCGGGGGGATCGCGGCGGGCACCACCACCGCGCGGACCAGACGGCAGTTCACGTTGTGCTGGACCGTGGCCCATTCGTAGTCGAAGGCGGTGGCACTGGGGATGCGCAGCAGCGCGGCGGCCACCGTCACGTCGTTGGAGCCGTGACCCATCGCGACGTCGAAACGCCGCGGCCGGGCCCAGCGGGCCAGGGCCGCGCTGCGCGACAGCAGGCCGAGCCCCTTGGAGGCCAGCCGACCACCGCGGTGGTGCCCGACCGCCGTATGGGCGATGCCGAAGCGCTCGCACAGCTCGAGGGTCTGGGCGAAGTCGCGGGCCGTGACCTCCACCTCGTGCCCGGCCGCGCGCATCGCGGCGATCAGCGGGCGCATGACCAGCACGTGGGGCGAGTTGGTCAGGTCGACCCAGATGCGCACGCCGACACCACCTCGCGGACGGCGTCGGGTGAGAGCCCGGTGCCCATGGGGAGCGCCAGCCCCGTGCGCGCCGCCTCCTCGGTGCCCGGGAGGTCCGGGCCCTCGGCGGCAAAGCGGGTCATCGCGGGCTGGCGGTGCACGGGCACGCGGTAGTAGGCGCGTGCGCCTATCCCGGCGGCGTTGAGCGAGGCGGCCAGGTCGTCCGCGCGCGGGTGACGGGCCACATAGAGGTGGTAGACGTGCTCGGCGCCGTCAACCCCGACCGGGACCTGGAGGTGCTCGCCCAGGCCCCCCTCCGTGTAGGCCTCAGCCGCCGCGCGCCGCGCCGCGTTCCACCCGTCCAGCTCGGGGAGGAGCACGCGCAGGACCGCCGCCTGCATCTCGTCCAGTCGCGAGTTGTAGCCCACCTCCAGGAAGGTCTTCTTGTCGTCGGAGCCGTGGAAGCGCAGGCGCCGCGCCAGCTTGGCCACCTCGTCGTCGTTCGTGACCACCGCGCCGCCGTCTCCCAGGCAGGGCAGGTTCTTCGAAGGGAAGAAGGAGAAGGTGGCGGCGTCGCCCAGCGACCCGGCCCGGGCGCCGTCCAGCCGGGCGCCGACCGCCTGGGCGGCGTCCTCGAGCACGGGCAGTCCCAGCTCGCGCAGCTCGGCCATCGGCGCGACGTTCCCGTACAGGTGCACCGCCACGATCGCCTTGGTGCGGGGGGTGATGGCCGCCCTGACGGTCTCGGCGGTCACGCAGAAGGTGTCTGGGTCCACGTCGCAGAACACGGGCACGGCGCCGGCGTTCACGGCCGCCTCCGCGGTGGCGTAGAAGGTGTAAGAGGGCAGCACCACCTCGTCGCCGGGCTCGACGCCCAGCGCACGCAGCGCGATGGTCAGCGCGTCGGTCCCGTTGGCCACCCCGATGCAGTGGCCCACCCCAAGGTAGGCGGCGAACTCGGACTCGAACGCCTCGACCTCGGGCCCCAGGATGTAGCGGCCGCCCTCCACCACGTCGGCAACGCGCTCGGTGAGCCGGGGCTTGTAGGAGTCCAGGGAGGAGGCGAAGAGAGGTACTTGCATGCGCTGGAGCGCCCCCCATGAGGCGCGGGTGAGAGGCCCCGGGAGGGAGCGGATCGAACAGCTACCCTACTTCGCCGTGCCGACCCTGATCGCCTCCATCACGGACCCGGTCGTCCAGATGGCCGTCGACGTGGTGGACGCCCTGGGCCTCGCCGGGATCTTCGTGCTGATGACCCTGGAGTCGGCCTGCATCCCCGTGCCCAGCGAGGCGACGATGCTGTTCGCCGGCTTCAACGTGTCCGACGGCCACTACCCGCTGTGGGCGGCGGTGGCGGTGGGCTCGGTCGCCAACCTGGTCGGCTCCTGGATCGCCTACGCGATCGGCTACTACGGGCGCGTGGACATCTTGGAGAAGCACGGCAAGAAGCTGCACATCAAGCCGAGCCATCTGGCCACGGCCGACCGCTGGTTCGCCCGCCACGGCGACGCCACGGTGCTCGTCACGCGGATGCTCCCCATCGTCCGCACCTTCATCTCACTGCCGGCCGGGGTCGCGCGGATGCCCTTCTGGCGCTTCTCCGCGCTCACCCTGATCGGGGTGGTGCCGTGGGTCCTGATGCTCACGCTGATCGGCAAGGCGGCGGGCGACAACTGGGAGAAGTGGAAGGACTCGCTGCACTACGTGGACTACGCGGTGGTAGCGCTGATCGTGGTCGGCATCGCCTACCTGGTGGTGCGCCGTCGGCGTACGCCTCCGGACGCGGCGACCGAGACGGTCTGACCGAACCGAAGCGGTGGCGGGCGGGGCACTTCGGCCCTACCTTGGAGTCACCGCCCATGCAAGCCGAGCACGTGACCACGACCGTGCCCGGGTCGTCCTCGCGACCCCTGGGCACCCCGCCGCCTCCTCCCCATGAGCCGCTCGACCTGCTGGTCGACCATCTGCGCCGTCACCCGGGCGTGGACGGTGGAGTCCTGCTGGTGCGCGACCGCGACGGGCAGGGGCTCACGCCGGCCGCGGCGTGGTTCGCCTCACCGGTGATCGGGGCGGCCGCCCAGCGGATCCTCGAGCGTCCCGACCACGCGCCCGGTGCCGGCCTGGCCGAGGCCGCCCTGGCCCGGGGGGCGACGCTGCTGGTCCCCCACGTGGCCGAGTGGGAGGGCGCCGAGGGGCTGCGTCAGCTGCTCGACCGGGCCGGCGAGGGGCTGGCCACCGAGCTGTGGGCGGCCTACTCACGCGCCTCTGCCGTGGCGTGCCCCGTGCGCGACGCGGCCGGCCAGGTGATCGGCGCGCTGGAGGTGGTGTCCTTCGACCCCGAGCGCCCACTCGAGCGCGACGACCTGCACAGCCTGGAGCTGATGACCGACCTGGCGGCGCTGTCCTACGAGCGCTCGGTCGCGGCGCGGGGCGAGAGGGCCCAGGCGCGGGTGGAGAGCCAGCTCGAGCGCGCCGCGAGCGAGGTGTTCGGCTCGCTGGAGACCGAGAGGGTCCTGGGGGTCGTCCTCGAGCACTCCCTGGCGCTCGTCGGCGCCGACCGCGCGTCGATCAGCCGCCTGATGCCCAGCGGCCAGATGGCGCAGGCGGCCGCGGCGGGGGAGGGGGCCGCCGAGGTGGACCCCGGCGAGTTGGCCGCCGTGGCGCGGAGCGGCAGGGCGCGTACGGCGTGCGGGGAGGCGCACACGGCCCACCTGCCGCTGGGCGCCGGGCCGCGGCCGCTCGGGGTGCTGTCGGTGTCGCGCGGCGCGCGGGCGTTCGAGCCCTACGAGCTCGAGCTGCTCGATCGCCTGGCGAGCACCTCCGTTGCGGCGATCGTCAACGCCGACCACTTCGAGCAGGAGCGCCGCCTCGCTCGCGCGCTCACGCGCGGATTCGTGCCCGATTCGCTTCCGCCCGTCGAGGACTACGAGGTGGCTGCCCTGTTCGAGCCCGCCGCGGGCCAGACCGCGGGCGGGGACGTGTACGGCCTGTGGACGCGGCCCAAAGGCGACCTGGCCATCCTGATCGGCGACGTGGCTGGGAAGGGGGCCGGCGTGGCGGGCCTGAGCACGATGGCCCGCTTCTTCATCGAAGCCCGCTCCTGGGAGGGGGCCGGGCCGGCGCAGGTGCTCGCCGACGCGGCCGCGATGCTCCACGACCGCCTGCCCGAGGACACCTTCGTGACGGCGTTCCTGGCCACGGTGTGCGACGGCGAGCTGCGCTGCGCGAACGCGGGGCACCTGCCGCCGCTGCTCGCCCGCCGAGCTGGTCCCACGGGTCCGCTCGAGGTTCGCGGCCTGCCGCTGGGGATCGAGCCCGCGCCCACCTATGCCGAGCACGTGGTCCGGCTCGAGCCCGGCGACCTCCTGTACGCCTACAGCGACGGCCTGACCGAAGCCCGTCGCGAGGGCGAGATGTTCGGGGAGCAGCGGCTGCGCGCGGCAATCGACTCCCAGCGCGGAGAGCCGGGCGGCGTGGTGGAGCTCGTGGAGTCCCTCCACGAGCAGGTACGCAGCTGGGCCGGCGGCCTGGTGGACGACGCCACCGCGATGTGCCTTCGCCGCCGGTGAGAGCCTCGGTGCGGTGCTCACCCGATCACCGATCGGACTGCGCTCCTCCCGCAATGCCCCTGTGCTGTTGAATGGCCCGCATGGCCGACTCCGCATACGCGCGCGCGGGCGTGGACACGGGCCAGGCGGGCCGCGGGGTGGCGGCGCTGGTGGACGTGCTGCGCACCATCGACACCGGCGCTCCCAGCCGCGCCGTGCTGGGCTCGGGCCACTACGCGAACGTGCTGCGCCTGGCCGGCGACACCGGCCTGGCGCTTTCCACCGACGGGGTGGGCACCAAGCTGATCGTGGCCGAGCAGCTCGGGCGCTACGAGACGGTCGGGATCGACTGCATCGCCATGAACGTGAACGACGTGATCTGCGTGGGCGCCGATCCGATCGCGGTGCTCGACTACGTGGCCGTCGAGGAGGCCGACCCCGCCCTGCTGGCGGCGGTTGGCCAGGGGCTGAAGGCGGGGGCCGAGGCCGCCGGCGTGGAGATCCCGGGCGGCGAGCTGGCCGTGGTCCCCGAGCTGATCCGCGGTCATCCCTCCCCCGGCGGCATCGACCTCGTGGGCATGTGCGTCGGGCTGGTGGAGATCCCGCGCATGGTCACCGGGACCGCCGTCCGCCCCGGCAACGCGATCATCGGCCTCCCGGCCAGTGGCGTGCACTCAAACGGCTTTACGCTGGCCCGCTCGGCATTCGACGATCTGGCCGAGCGGCCGGCCGAGCTCGGGGGGCGCACCATCGGCGAGGCCCTCCTGGAGCCGACCGTCATCTACGTGCGCGCGGTGCGGGCGCTGCTGGAGTCCGACCTCGACACGCGTGGGCTCGCCCACATCACCGGCGACGGCCTGCTCAACCTGCTGCGCCTGGAGGCCGAGGTGGGCTACCGGATCGACGCGCCGCTGCCCGTGCCATCCATCTTCGACCTGATCGCCGCCGGCTCGGATACGGGCGCGGCCGAGATGCATGAGGTCTTCAACATGGGCTGTGGCTTCTGCGTCGTGGTTCCCGCCGAGCAGGCAGAGGAAGCGATCGCGCTGCTCGACTCCCACCACCCGGGCGCGGCGGCGATCGGCACGGTGACCGACCACGCCGGCGTGGTCGGTCTGCCGGGCGAGGGCCTGGAGGGGCGCGCGGGCGAGGCCTTCGGGCCGGCGCGCGCCGGCTGACCAAGCAGCCTCAGGCCGGCTCCCACAGCCGCCCACCTCCGACGGCCACCGGCCGTATCCGCCACTCCAGCGCCAGCGCGGCCAGGTCGGCCTCCGCGCGCGGGGCGGGCAGGTCGCAGACCGCGGCGATCTCGACCGGCGCCATCCACCCGAAGCGCCGCAGCGCGGCGAGCGGGTCGGGGCGACCCGCCGCGCCCGGGGTGGCTCCACAGGCCAGCACGGCCTCGCGCAGGGCCGCCGGCGACTGCAGCCCACTCAGCACCGACCCACCCTCGACGACGAACGTCGGCAGCGCCAGCCCGCGGCCACCCTCGGCCACGGAGTACCCGCCCGACGGCACCGCGTCACCCGAGGCGGCCAGGGCCGCCGCCTCCTCCAAATCGGCCCCGAACGCCTCCACGGTCCCGTGCGAGGCCAGGTCGACCCTGAAGCGCTCGGCGTTCAATCCCGCGCCGCGCGCCTCTTCCACCAGCGCCTCTGTCGTGTCGAGCTTGCGCCGCAGTGCCAGCGACCCCTCGCGCAGAGCGCGCAGGTACCGGTACGCGGCGGCGGGGCCCTGGTCTGCGGCCGCCTTGGCCGCCATCGACATGGGGTAGCTGGAGCGCGGCGGCGAGTCGCGCAGCACCCGCGCGTCGACGGGCATGCCGGACTCCGCGGCCGCGTCGAGCCACGAGTACGGCAAGCCGCGGCCGACCGTAAGCTCCCGCGCCAGGCCGGCCATCGAAAAGGTGAACGCCACCTCCTCGCCGAACTCAGCCTGGAGCGAACGGATGCCCGGTTCGGACCCCCAAGACCACACGCACAGCGGGTCTGTGAAAACGCGGACGCGTACGGCCATGCGAGGGCTCACAATACGTTGAGCACCGTGATCGGCACCCTGCTGAACGAACGCTTCCGCCTGGAGGAGAAGATCGGCTCCGGCGGGATGTCGACCGTCTACCGCGCCTTTGACCCCACCCTGGAGCGCTGGGTGGCGATCAAGCTGATGCACCGGGACCTGTCCGAGGACCCCGACCAGCTCGAGCGCTTCCGCCGCGAGGCGCGCGCGGTGGCCCGCCTGTCGCACCCGCACGTGGTCACCGTGATCGACTTCGGCGAGGACGACGGCACCCCTTACATCGTGCTCGAGTACGTGGAGGGCGAGACGCTGAAGGAGCGCATCAAGCGGCTCGGCCGGCTGCCCGTGGCCGAGGCGGTGGCCTACTCGATCGAGATCGGGCGGGCGCTGACCTGCGCCCACTCCGCCGGCCTCATCCACCGCGACGTAAAGCCCCAGAACGTGCTGGTCGACATGGAGGGGCGGGCCAAGGTCACCGACTTCGGCATCGCGCGCACGCTGGAGGCCCACGGCCTCACCGCCACCGGCCGCGTGCTGGGCACCACCGACTACGTCTCGCCCGAGCAGGCCCTGGGCCGCGAAGTGGGCGAGCAGTCCGACGTCTACTCGCTGGGCATCGCCCTGTTCGAGATGCTCACGGGCGAGGTGCCCTTCCGCGCCGACTCGCAGGTGGCGGTGGCGATGAAGCACGTCCAGGAGCCGCTTCCCGACGTCCAGCGCCTGCGCCCCGAGGTGTCTGCCTCCCTGGCCTCGGTCGTCGACCACGCCACCGCCAAGGAGCTGGGCAACCGCTACGCCAGCGCCGACGAGATGGTGGAGCACCTGGAGGAGGTCCTGGCCATCGAGGTCGCCCGCACCGGCGAGGCGGGGGGCGAGGCCACGAGCATCCTCCGTGCCCTGCCCGAGGACACCCGGGGGTTCGTGCCCGTCCGCCTGCGCAACCCACGCCGCTGGCTGCTCACGGTGCTCGCGCTGCTCCTGGTGGCCGGCGCGGGGGTGGCCTACTTCGCCTCGCGCACCGAGAAGGGGGCGGGGCCGCCCGCGGCCGCCCGCCCCGCCGGCTTGTCGCCCGTGAGCCTGGGCGCCAACGCGGCCAACGACTACGACCCGCCTCCGGGCGACGGGTCCGAGTCACCCGAGTCGCCCCAGAACGTGCTCGACGGCAACCCCTCGACCCAGTGGGACACCGAGCGCTACCAGAGCGGCCTGGCCGGGGTGGGCAAGTCCGGGGTGGGCATCTTCGTCGATCCCGGCAAGCGGGTCACCGGCCGGGCGCTGAAGCTCACGACTTCCACGCCGGGCTTCCGCGCCGAGGTATACGGGTCCAACGACGTCCCCAAGCAGATCGGCGGCTGGACGCGACTCGCGGCCGCCAGGACGGTGAAGGAGAGCGAGACGATCCGCTTCGACCGCACCGGGCGCTACCGCCGCTATCTGCTCTGGATCACGAAGCTGCCCGACTCCAACAAGGCAGCAGTCCAGGAGCTGGCCCTCTTCCGCTAGTAGCGATAGCGCGACTCGCGCGTGTGGCGCTCCACCGCGAGCTCCAGCAGCCGATCCAGCAGCTGGGGATAGGCCAGCCCGTCGGCCTCGAACAGCTTGGCGTACACGCTGGTGGGGGTAAAGCCCGGGATCGTGTTGAGCTCATTGACGAGCACCCGCGCGGCTCCGCCGGGGTCCTCCACGAAGAAGTCGCAGCGGGCCAGGCCCGCGCAGTCGACTCGCCGGAAGGCCTCGACGGCCAGGGCCCGCACCCGCTCGCGCACCTCCTCGGGCAACCGGGCGGGGACCACCAGCTCCATGCCCCCGGCCTTGTACTTGGCCTCGTAGTCGTACCAGTCGGATTCGATCACGATCTCGCCGGGCTGGGAGGCCTCGGGCGAGCCGTTGCCCAGCACAGAGCACTCCACCTCCATGCCGTGGGCCATCGCCTCCACCACCACGAGCGGGTCGTGCGTGAATGCGTCGGCCAGCGCGCCCGCAAGCGCGGCCGGCTCGGTGACCTTGGAGATTCCCACGGATGAGCCCAACCGCGCCGGCTTGACGAAAACGGGGAGGCCGAGTCGCTCCAGCACGGACGGATCGCCGTCCTGGCGCAGCCCGACGTAGTCCACCTGGGGCAGGCCGCCGGCGGCCATCAGTTCCTTGAACAGCACCTTGTCCATGCACACCGCCGACGCCATCACGCCGGCTCCGACGTAGGGCAGGTCCAGCGCCTCGAGCAGTCCCTGGACGGTGCCGTCCTCGCCGTAGGGCCCGTGGAGGACCGGGAAGGCGACGTCGCAGTCCAGCAACCCGCCCCCCGGGGTGAGCGCGACCGGCTCCCCGTCCAGCGTCCATGCCCCGTCGCGGGAGATGCGCGTGTCCACGGCCTG
>JBBREO010000009.1:0-50345 GCA_038202855.1 Solirubrobacterales bacterium | reverse complement strand
GCAAACGCCAACGCGGCGAACTTCGGCCCGTTCCGGGCCTCCCACTCCAGCTGCTGCGCGGGCTTCACTTGGGCGGTGGCTCGGGCGGCTGGGAGGTTCGCGGCGGGTAGTACTCGTGGTCCTCGGGCTCGACGATCTTCGATACCCGCTCGCCGACGGCCAGGACCAGGTTCAGGGCCGGCGCGGCGATCCGGATCACGGTCTCCACGCGCTGGCGCTTGCGCAGCTGGTCGGGAGTTAGCGGGGCCACGTCGAGGACACTAGATGGTTGATCCCTAGACTGGATCTCATGTCATCAGAAGACCCATTCGGCGGCCTGTTCGGCGACCCCGAGGAGCTGCGCAAGCGCATGGCGGAGCTGGCGGAGCAGATGCAGGGGGCCCAGAAGGTGGCGTGGGCAGACAACGCGATCAAGCTGGCGGCCGACATGACGGTGGCCGGCATGGGCCGCCTCAACCTCCAGGGCAACGCCGAGCAGCAGACCGAGGAGCTGAGGGGGGCCATGACGCGGCTGTTCCCCGAGGCCGTCGCGCTCGTCCGCGAGGCCCGCGAGGGCTTCGGCGCCTAGCCGGCGCGAGCCCGTGCCCGAGCGAGTCGACTCGCCCTTCGAGTCGGGCGGCGCGCGCTGCGCCGCGTGGCTTTACCTGCCCGCCGGCGATGGTCCGCACCCATGCGTGGTGATGGGCCACGGCTTCAGCGCGGTCCGCGAGCAGCGACTGGGAGCCTACGCCGAACGCTTCGCTGCTGCGGGCCTGGCCGTGCTCGTGTTCGACTACCGCCACTTCGGCGCGAGCGAGGGTGAGCCGCGACAGCTGCTGTCGATCGGACGTCAGCTCGAGGACTGGCACGCCGCGGTGGCACACGCGCGCAATCTTTCCCAGGTGGATCCGCGGCGCGTCGCGGTGTGGGGCTCGTCGTTCAGCGGCGGCCACGTGATCGCGGTAGCCGCGAAGGATCCGGCGGTGGCGGCCGTGGTCTCCCAGGCGCCGTTCACGTCCGGCGCGTCGGCGATAGCCGCCGGGGGCGCCGCCCAGGCGGCCAAGCTCACGCTCGCGGGCCTACGGGACGCGCTCCACGTCGCGCTCGGCCGCGCGCCCCACTACCTGCCGGCGGTGGGACCCCCCGGCTCCGTGGCGGTCATGACCGCGCCCGAGGCCGAGCCCGGCTTCCGGGGGCTGGACCCGGAAGGCAGCACGTGGGTCAACCGGGTGGCGGCGCGCGTCGGGCTGACCGTAGGCCTCTACAGGCCTTACGCGAAGTTCGGGCGCCTGCGCCAACCCGTCCTCGTCGTCGTCTGCGAGCGCGACGCCACCACCCCGCCCGAGCCTGCCGCCAGCGCCGCCGAGCGCTCGCCCAACGCCGAGCTGGTGCGCTACCCGATCGGCCACTTCCAGGTCTACGTCGATCCGAATTTCGAGCGCACGGTGTCCGACCAGACGGAGTTCCTGGTGCGCAACCTGCTCGGCGCCCCGGTGGATGCGAAAGCCGCCACCGCCGCCTAGGCCGCCTCGGCCGCGCCGCCGCGATCGCGCGCCTGCTTCTCGGCCGCGCGGTCCTCGCGGCCGCGACGGATGATCTCCTTGAACGACCGCACGCGGAAGATCAGGAAAAGGGCCGCGAAGCCCATCGCGAAGGTGAACGCGCCGATGGCTATCTGCTGGCCCACCGAGTAGGCGGCCACGGTGGCGCCCGAGGCGGTGCCGGCGAACACCTTGACCAGCAGCGCCTGGGCCACGCCGGCGCCCTGCGGGGTGAACGGCACCGCGGCGGCCACGGCGTTGACCCCCAGCACCAGCAGCACGTTCTTCACCGACCCGCCCACGTTGAAGGCCTCCAGCAGGAACCAGAAGGCGGTGAAGCGAAACAGCCAGCCGGTGAACTGCACCGCGAACACCTCGCGCAGGTAGCGATCGCGGTCGCGCAGGATCGTCAGCCCCTGGCGCACGCGCGCCCAGAACTTGCGCACACGCACCGACAGCAGCGCGAAGGCGACCAGCGTGCCCACCCCGATCGCGGTGAGCAGGAAGAGCGTGAAGCGCGGGTGGGAGGCCAGGTAGGACAGGTCGAAGGCGTTGAGCTTCGAGAAGTCCGGCGGCTTGGGAAAGACGCCCTGGGTGAAGGCGAAGGCGAGGATGAACACGGCCATGACCAGGTCGAACACCGCCTCGACGGCGAACGAGGCGCCGACCGCCGGGTAGCTGGCCCGGGGCACCGACGTCTTGGTCAGGAACAGGCGGACCACGTCGCCGCCGCGGGCCGGGATCACCGAGTTGAAGCCGTAGCCCGCGAAGTAGGCGCCCCAGATCTCGCGGAAGCGAAAGGTCTCGCTCGGGTAGGCGGCGCGCAGGATGTTGAAGGAAGCGCGGGCGCGCAGGCTCAGGTAGACGGCGAACGCCAGCAGGGCGATGGCCAGCGCCCCGAAGTGCACGTGGGCCAGGTTGGAGAAGAACGAGTCGAGCGCATCGAAGAACGATCGAAACGACTCCCCGATGGCGGCGACGGGCGGCACTGGGGTCAAGGATGCCAGCGACGAGGCGCGGGTCGCGCGCCCAGAAGGCGCCGGGCCACCTGCCTCACCGGACGCCTACGCCGCCAGCACCGCCAGCACCTCGTCGTCGTGGGTCTTCGGCGACGCCTTGGGGATCACGTGGGCCACCTCGCCCTCTCCATCGATGATGAACGTCGCCCGCTGTACGCCCATGTAGGTCTTGCCGTAGTTCTGCTTCTCCGTCCACACCCCGTAGGCCTCGGCCACGGCGTGGTCCGGGTCGCCCAGCAGCTTGTAGTCGAGCTTGTACTTGTCGGCGAACTTGCGCAGTGCGGCCGGCTCGTCGGGAGACACGCCGATCACCGTGGCGCCGGCCTGCTCGTACTCCTCGCCGCGGTCGCGGATGCCGCAGGCCTGGGTGGTGCAGCCGGGCGTGTCGGCCTTGGGATAGAAGTAGAGAACGACGGTGCGCCCGGCGTAGTCGCCCAGCGACACCGACCCGCCGTCCTGGTCCTGGAGGTTGAAGTCCGGCGCCGTCTGGCCTGCCTCGATCATCGCGTCTCCTATTTGAGTAGCCGGGAGAGCCGGCGGTCCTTGAGGACCCGGCCACCCGTCTGGTCGGTGGGGCAGTAACACATCACGTAGTCCTTGAAGTGGATCGCCTCGAGCCGGGTGCCACAGCGCGGGCAGGGCTCGCCGGCGCGCCGGTGCACCTGCAGCGGCATGGGCAGCTTGTCGGGCACGGTGGGGCCGATCACCTGCTCGTAGTGATCGATCGCCTCCCCGAGCCGCACGGCGGCCACGGCCCGCAGTCGTTCCACCTCGTCGGCAGACAGCTCGGAGGCCTTCCGAAACGGCGACAGGCAGGCGCCCCACAGGATCTCGTCGACCCATGAGCGCCCGATCCCGGCGATCGTGCGCTGGTCGCGCAGCAGGGGGTGCAGGTGGTGGGGCTGGTCGATCAGCTCGGCGAAGCGGGCCGGCCCGAGCTCGGGCCATGCGTCGGGGCCGAGCGTGGCCACGGCGTCGTCGGCCTCGATCTCCGCCGCCGGGAGCAGCTTGGCCCAGGCCCGCTGCTGGGTGCCGAACTCGCGCAGGCGCAGCTCGGTTCCCCCCTCCAGACGGAGGAGCAGCCGCGAGGCCCGGTCGCGCAGCGACGCCCGCCTGTCCCACGCCTGCAGCCGGCCCGCCGACATCAGGTGGATCAGCAGCGCCAGGTCGCCCAACTGCACCACGAACATCTTTCCCCGGCGCCGGACGGAGTCGATCTCGCGGCCGGCCAGTGCGTCCAGCGGCGGGGCGAAGGTCTTCATGGTCACCATGCCCGGGGCCAGCGCGGACTCCACCCGCGCGCCCGCCACGGCCGTGTCCAGCCGGCGCGCGGTGATCTCCACCTCGGGCAACTCGGGCATGCCCCAAACCTACGCGGCTGGATCAGCGCCCGAGTAGCATCGCCGCGTGCTCTTCCGGCGGCTCATCCCCCTGCTCACCCTGGTGGCGCTCGCTTTCTGCGCGCCGGCGGCGTCGGCTCGCGATGCGGTGGTCACCTCCTTCGACGGCACCAAGATCAACACCCACTTCTTCCCCGCCGCCGGGCTGGCGGCGGGCAAGCGCGCGCCGACGGTATTCGTCGGGCACGGCTACGGCCAGACCGGCGGGACCGACGAGAACAGCAGCTCCGAGACCCTGTTCGGCCAGGTCGGCCTAGGTCCGCTGCGCCGCGCCGGCTACAACGTGCTGACCTGGGACGCCCGCGGCTTCGGGCAGTCGGGCGGCCAGGTGGAGGTGGACTCGCCCCAGTACGAGGGCCGCGACGTGCAGGCGCTGATCGACTTCGCGGCCAGGCAGCCGGAGGCCCGGCTCGACGCTCCGGGCGATCCGCACATGGGCATGAGCGGGGTGAGCTATGGAGCCGGCATCCAGCTCGTGACCGCGGCCATCGACCGGCGCGTGGACGTGATCACGCCCACCATCGCCTGGAACAACCTGCTCACCGCGCTCTACAAGGAGCAGGTGGTGAAGACCGGCTGGGGCGCGGTGCTGCTCGGCGCGGGCCAGACCGCGCTGGCCGGTGGCCTCTTCAACGTGAACGGCCCAGAGACCGGGAGCCAGGACCCCCAGATCACCCAGGCCGGCGCGGAGGGTGTGGCGACGGGCAGGTTCTCCGACCAGAGCGTCGCGTTCTTCCGCTCGCGCGGGCTGCCCGGGCTGGTGGACCGGGTGAGGGTCCCCACCCTGCTGATCGAGGGCACCGCCGACACGCTGTTCACCCTCGACGAGGCGCGGCGAAACCACGCCATCCTGCGCTCCAACGGCGTGCCCGTGCGGATGGTCTGGTTCTGCGGCGGCCACGGCGCCTGCCTGACCGGAAAGGGCCCCTCCGACCAGATCGAGAAGTCCGTGCTGGCCTGGTTCGCCCGCTACCTCAAGGGCGACTCGTCCGTGAACACGGGCAAGCCGTTCTCCTACGTAGCCCAGGACGGCGTGGAGCGGGCCGGCGCCACCTATCCACCCATCACCAACGGCGCGCTGGAGGCCTCGGGGGCGGGCACCCTGCCGCTGGCGGCCGGTCCCGGCAACGGGGCGGCGATCGCCGCCAGCCCGGCCGCCGACGCCTTCAACCTCGACCTGCCCCCGGCGCCCAGGACGGTCGACGTGGCGGGGTCTCCGCTGCTGTCGCTCACTTACTCGGGCACCGGCGCGCCGGGCCAGACCCACGTCTACGCCCAGATCGTGGACACCGCCCGCAATCTCGTGCTGGGCAACGTGGCCCAGCCCGTGCCGGTCACCCTCGACGGCGCGCAGCACTCGCTGACCCTGCCCATCGAGGCGATCGCCTTCCACGGCGAGCGGGGCGCGCGGCTGCGCCTGCAGATCGCGCCGGCATCCAGCCTCTATGCGCCCCAGCGCACCAACGGCGCGCTGTCACTGTCGAAGGTCTCCGTGCGCATACCGACCGTGGACCTGAGCGCCCAGCCGCGGCTCAAGGTGGCGGTCGGCCCCACCCGCGGCATGCGAAAGGCCCGGCGAAAGCGCAACTTCTTCCTGCGCGTGCGCGCCGTTGGGGACCAGCTGAGCGGCGTGCGGGTGATCGTGCGCAACCGCCGCCACCGACGCGTGGGCTCCACCAAAGTGTTCAGGCTGGGCACCAGGTCGCGCCGCGTGCGCGTACGCGTGAACCGGCGGATCAAGCCCGGTCGCTACCGCTTCACCGCCGTCGGCACGTCGCCCGAGGGGATCACGGCCACGGGTACCCGCCGGGTGCGGGTGAAGAAGAGGGCCCACCGCCACTCCCGCTGACGTGCGCATCGCGGTGGCCGCAGACGAACGGACGGGGGTCGCCGACGCGCTGGTGGAGATCCTGCGCGAGCGCGGTCACGAGCCGCTGCTGCATGGGGCCCTGAGCGAGGGCGAGCGCGACGACTGGGCCTGGGCCAGCGAGGCCGCCGCGCGCGACGTCGCCCAGGGGCGTGCCGATCAGGGCATCGTGTGCTGCTGGACGGGCACCGGCGCCGCTATCGCCGCCAACAAGGTTCCCGGCGTGCGCGCCGCGCTGTGCGCGGACGAGCAGACGGCGGCCGGCGCGCGAGAGTGGAACGACGCCAACGTGCTGGCGCTGTCGCTGCGCACCGTCAGCCGGCCGGTGCTCGAGGAGATCCTGGCCGCCTGGTTCGCGGGCGAGCCGAGCGGGGACCGGGCCGACGTGGCCAACGTCGAGCACGTGGACCAGATCGGCTAGGCAGGCGCACCGACACCGCGCCCCTCCGTAGTGGAGAATGGCTGGCTATGCGCGTGTCGGCCAAGGCGGACTACGCGGTGCGCGCCGCCGTCGAGCTGGCTCTGGCCCAGGACACCGACAGCCACCCGGTCAAGGGCGACCGCGTCGCCAAGGCCCAGTCCATCCCGATCAAGTTCCTCGAGAACATCCTTCTCGACCTGCGCCAGGCCGGCCTGGTCAACAGCCGCCGCGGCCCCGAGGGCGGCTACTGGCTGGCCCAGCCCGCGACCGAGATCAGCGTGGCCGATGTGATCCGCGCGTCCGACGGCGCGCTGGCCAGCGTCCGCGGCGAGAAGCCCGAGGACCTGGAGTACGCCGGCTCGGCCCAGGCCCTGGCGTCGGTCTGGATAGCCCTGCGCTCGAGCCTGCGCGAGGTGCTGGAGGAGGTCACGCTGGCCGACGTGGCCCACGACACGCTTCCGGCCCACGTGCGCGAGCGCACCCGCGATCCCGAGGCCTGGCGCCGGCGTTAGCGACAGCGCCGGAAGCTGATGCGGCCCCGCCACAGGCGCTGGTCGTACAGCCGCCCCGAAGCCCTGACCCGGTAGCGCCGGCCGGGGCGCAGGGTGCGGCGCGAGAGCGTCAGCGTGAACGGGGAACGGGCGTCTCGGCGCAACCGCCGCAGTCGCCGCCCGCGGGCGGCGAAGCGCGAGCGGACGACCAGCCCGGCGTCCGCGCCGCGGATCCGCACCTTCACCCCCCGCGGCGCGCAGCGCCGAAGCTTTCCCTTCACCCGTCGCAGGCCGCGCACCGCCAGCCGCAGCCGCGGGCGCGGACCGGCGGGGCGACGCACGCGCGGCGGCGCGCTTGCATCGCGCAGCGCGACCAGGCCGCCGAGCGCGCCCACGTAGGCGCTGCCGTCGGGGCCGAGGCTCACCGGCGCGTAGTTGTTGTTGAAGCCCAGCCCGCGGCCGGCCAGGCGCTTGAAGACCGTGCGCCCGGTGCGGAAGTCAAGCGCCGTGAAGTACCACGGGTCCTCCGCCGGGGTCCGGGTATCGGCCTCCTTGGTGTAGGTGTAGACCAGACCGTTCTCGAGCGACAGCTTGGGCACCACCGAGGGCGCGGTCTCACCGCTGGTCCACGCCAGTCGGCACCCCTGCGAGCCGCCCAGCACGTCCACCCGCTGCAGGCCGGCCACGCTGGACCCGCCCTCCGTTGACGTCGGACCGCTGTAGCCGTAGTTGTTCTCGACAACCAGCGAGCGCGCGGTCCCGATCAGGGAGTTGTCGGTGGCGCTCGCCCCGGCGCCGAACACCCGCTGCGCGCACACCGTCCGCGGTGCGCGCACCCGCTTGGCCCGCCTGTAGACCACGACCTGCATCGGGTCGGCATTGTCGGTGATGGCCACGTAGTCGCGGCCCATCAGCGTGGGCGTCGTGCCCGACCCGCTTTCCGTCTGGCCGGGCTTTCGCTGGCCGGTGTTGGGGTAGGGCTGACGCCAGCTGACCCCCGGCCGCCCGCTGCCGTCGGCGTCGAGGCGGTAGATGGCGGCGTCGGTGACCACGTAGACGCCGCCGCCGTCGTCGACCGCGAACGAGTTGCCGATCCGCTCGCCCAGGGCTCGGCTGGCGGTCCGCCCGCTGGCGGGATCGACGGTGATCACCTCGCCCGCCGTGGACACCACCCAGATAAGCCCTGACCAGTCGGGCATGGCGGCAATCAGCTTGTCGTCGCCCGCCACGAGCCCGGACAGGTCGTAGTCGCGCTGGACGGCGAAGCCGCTGCCCGACTGGCCCACCACCAGCAGGTGCCGGGAGCTCGTGGGCACCACGGCGCGGTCGTGCTGGTCCAGGTAGAAGTAGCCGCCACCGCTGAAGTCCGAGAACGCACCGCCGACGCTCGTCTGGCGCGGAGGCAGGTCGAAGGAGGCCAGCTCGTCCAGCGAGCGCGGGTCCAGGAGCTTGAGCTGGGTGCGGTCGAGGCCCACGCAGATTGTCTCGATCCGCCCCCGCGAGTCGAAGGTGACCGACGCGCACTCGCGCCCGTAGAAGGTGGAGGTCCGCTGCATCCCGCGCCCGAGCGGCCCCTGGCGATCGGCGGTGTCTGTCTGGTACGCGTCGTCGTGGATGTTGCTGGCGTCGTTGGGCGCCATGGACGGGTGGCGCGGCGGGCGGGGTGCTTCGGCCAGCGAGATCGGGCTCGGGGTAGCCGGCCCACCGAGGAACTCGGGATCGGCGGAGGCGCTCGTGCGCTCGGGGATCGGAGCGGCTACCGCGGGCCCGGCGAGCGCCCCCAGCAGCACCGTCGCGGCGAGTATCCGGCCCAGCATGGCCGCCAGCCTACGCCGAAGAGGCGAACGAGCGCGCGGCGTCCTTGCGCACGTGAACGATCTGGCCGGCAGCCAGCTCCAGCTCGGCCGCGCGGTCGCGCGTGGTCTGCACCCAGATCTGCCGCCCGTCCTCGAGCGTCAGCTCCACGCGGACCTCGAAGCCCAGGTGCACGATCCGGTCGATCATGCCCTCCTGGCCCGTGCCGTCGGGGGTGGTGAGGATGTCGAGGTCGTGGGGGCGGATGAGCTCGTCGCCGAGCTGGTTGACCTCGCCCACGAACTTCATCACGAACGGGTTGACCGGCTCCTCGTAGAGCTCGCGCGGGGTGCCCACCTGCTCTATGCGGCCCTCGTTCATGACCACGATCTGGTCGGCCACGTCCATGGCCTCCTCCTGGTCGTGGGTCACGAAGATGGTGGTCACGTGCACCTCGTCGTGCAACCGGCGCAGCCACGAGCGCAGCTCCTTGCGCACGGTGGCGTCGAGCGCGCCGAAGGGCTCGTCCAGCAGGAGCACCTTGGGCTCCACGGCCAACGCGCGGGCGAGGGCCATGCGCTGGCGCTGCCCGCCGGAGAGCTGGCTGGGGTAGCGGCCCTGGTATCCGGCCAGGCCGACCACGCCGAGCAGCTCGTCCACCCGGGCGTCGATCTCGGCCTTGGGGCGCTTGCGGATCTTCAGCGCGAAGCCCACGTTGTCGCGCACGGTCATGTGCTTGAAGGCCGCGTAGTGCTGGAACACGAAGCCGATCCCGCGGCGCTGGGCGGGCAGGAGCGTGACCTCCTCGTCGTTGATCACCACATCGCCGGAGTCCGGCTCCTCCAGCCCGGCGATGATCCGCAGCAACGTGGACTTGCCCGACCCGGAGGGCCCGAGCAGCGCTGTCAGCGAGCCCGGTTCGACGTCCACCGACACGCCGGCCAGCGCCTCGAAGTCGCCGTAGTGCTTGAAGACCTCCCGGGCCGAGATCACGCGAGCTCCCGACGCCGGTTGACCAGCACCATGAAACCCAACGTGAGCAGGGCGATCAGGGCCAGCAGGGTGGACGCCGCGTAGGCTCCGGACAGGTCGAAGTTGTTGAAGCGCTTCTCCACCAGCAGGGTGAGCGTCTCCGTCTCGCCCGCCACCTTGCCCGAGACCACGCTCACCGCCCCGAACTCGCCGATCGCCCGGGCCACCGACAGCACCACGCCGTAGACCAGCCCCCAGCGGATCGAAGGCAGCGTGATCAGGCGGAAGGCCTGCAGCCGCGAGGCGCCCAGCGTGGCCGCGGCCTGCTCCTGCTCGTCGCCCACCTCGCGCAGGACGGGCGCCACCTCGCGCACCACGAAGGGCAGCGTGACGAACACCGTGGCCAGGACGATGCCGGGGAAGGAGAAGAGGATCTGCACCCCCGCCGAGGCCAGCGTGTCGCCGAACCAGCCCTCGCGCCCGTAGACCAGCAGCAGCGCCAGGCCGATCACCACGGGGGAGATCGCGAACGGCAGATCGATGACCGCCTCGATCACCCGCTTGCCCGGCAGCCGACCGCGAACCAGCGCCACCGCCGTGAGCACACCCAGCGCGGCGTTCAGGGGCACGGCGATGGCCGTGACCTCGATCGTGAGCCAGAAGGCGTGGATGGCGGCCGGCGTGGTGACGCTTTCGATCACGTGGCCCAGGCCGGGGGCGAACGTCTTGTAGGCGATCACGCCCACCGGCACGATCAGCAGCGCGGCCAGATAGGCCAGGGCGGCCACGCGCAGGCCGATCCGCCCGAAGCCGCCGCCGCGGGCCTCAGCCACGCCGACCCACCCGGCTCTCGAACAGGCGCAGGCCCATGAGCACGAGCAGCGACACCACCAGCAGGACCACCGACACCGCCGCGGCCCCGGTCACGTTGTCGGACTCGAGCTGCTTGTACGCGTAGACCGACGACACCTGGGTGTCGAAGGGCTTGTTGCCCGAGATCAACGTGACCGAGCCGAACTCGCCCACCGCGCGCGCGAAGGCCAGGGCCGCTCCCGACACGATCGCGGGCACCAGGTTGGGCAGCACGATCCGGCGGAAGGTGGTGGCCTTGGAGGCGCCCAGGGAGTAGGCGGCCTGCTCCATCTCGGTGTCCAGCTCGATCAGCACCGGCTGCACCGCGCGCACGACGAAGGGCAGGGTGACGAACAGCAGGGCCAGCAGAACGGCCCACTTGGTGTAGGCGATGGCGTTGCCGTAGAGGGCCAGCAGCACCAGCCCGGCGACGATCGTGGGCAGGGCGAACGGCAGATCGATAAGGCCGTTGACCAGCCGCTTGCCCCGGAACGAGTCGCGGGCGAGCACCCACGCGATCACCGTGCCCATCACGGCGTTGACCGCGGTCACGGCCAGGGAGATCAGCACGGTGAAGCGCAGCGCGGAGACGGCTTGGCGCGAGGAGGCCGCGTGCCAGAAGGTGCCCAGCCCGTCCTGGAGCGAGCGGTCGACCAGCGCCGCCATCGGCAGCAGGACGATCAGGCTCAGCCACAGCGTGGTGACCCCGATCGTGAGGCCGCCCGCGCCGCCGGTGGCCGACCGGCGCCGCGGGCGGGGCAGGGATGCGCCCAGTGCGCTCACTTGGCCGTGGACACCCCGGCGTCGTCCTCGATCTTGGCGATCTTGCCCTTGTCGGGGTCGAAGAGGCTGTCGTTGAGCTTGGACCAGCCCCCGAGCTGCTTCACCGTTGTCACCTTGCTCGGGTCGGGGAACTTCGACTTGTTCTTCGCGAGCGTCGCGGCGTCCACCGGCCGGTAGCCCCAGTCGGCGAACAGCTGCTGGCCCCGCGGGCCGAGCGCGTAGTCCACGAACTTCTTCGCAACCGGCTTGGCCGCCTTTGAGACCGCGATCGGGTTCTCGATCTTCAGCGTGTCCCGGGGCCGGACGAGCTCCAGGCCCTTCTGGCCCTTCTTCACGGCGGTCGTGTACTCGTACTCGTAGGAGATCAGCACGTCGCCCTCGCCACCGGTGAACGTCTGCAGGGCGTCGCGCCCGCTCTTGGGCTGCACCGGCACGTGGTCTGAGATCAGCTTTGACACGAAGCCCAGGCCGCCGTGCTGGAGGGCGCCGAGCAGGTTCCACTTGGCCGCGCCCGAGGTGAACGGGTTGGGAGTGACGACCTTCACGCCGGGCTTGAGCAGGTCGTCCCAGCCCTTGATGCCCTTCGGGTTGCCCTTGCGCACGATGAACGAGACCAGCGAGGTGGACACGAAGCCCTGATGGGGGGCGCTGCTCCAGCTCTTGTCAACCAGCCCGGCGTCCACGAGCTTGTCGACGTCCGGCGCGAGCGAGAAGTTGACCACGTCGGCCTTCAGGCCTCCCTCCACCGCCCGGCTCTGCTCACCCGAGGGCCCGAACGAGCTCTTGAGCTTCACGCCCTTGCCGGCCGCGGTCTTCTGGAACGCGGGCGTGAGCTGGTCGTATACGACCTCCGGAGTGGAGAAGGCCACCAACGAGATCTGGCCGCCGCTCCCCGATCCGCCCGAGGAGGAGCCCGAGTCAGAGGAGGAGTCCGACGAGCCGCCGCACCCGGTCGCCGCCAGGGCCAGGACGACGGTGAGGGCGAGCGCGAGAACTGCTGGGCGAATCAGGTTCAAGGAGAAACTCCACAAAATTGGTGGTGATTAGGAGGAGGAAACCCTAGCAAGCCCGTGGTGAAACTGGACAATGCCGCGTCTGGGAGGATCGCGCGCCATGGAGATCGTCGACACGCCCGAGCAGGCCGACGCCGCCGAGCAGCCGCCGCTGATCGTCCGCGAGCCCCTGGCCGCCTTCCTCGACGAGCACGGGCTCGGGTCCGGCGAGCTGGAGGCCGAGCGGATCGGCGAGGGCCACTCCAACGTGACCTACCTGATCCGCCGCGGGGACGACCGCTTCGTGCTGCGCCGCCCGCCGCGCCCGCCGCTTCCCCCCTCCGCGCACGACGTGCTGCGCGAGGCGCGCCTGCTCACGGCCCTGGAGCCCACCCCGGCGCGCACGCCGCGCGTGCTGGCCACCTGCGAGGACGAGTCGCTGCTGGGAGGGGTGCCCTTCTACGTGATGGAGGAGATCCACGGCTCGGTGATCACCAGCGACGTGCCCCCGGCGCTGGACGACCCGCACTCGCGCGGACGCATCGGCGCCGAGCTGGTGGACGCGCTGGCCGAGATCCACGCCGTCGATTGGCGCGAGGCGGGGCTGGAGGGCTTCGGCAAGCCCAGCGGCTACCTGGAGCGCCAGCTGCGGCGCTTCAACGGCCTGTGGGAGCACAACAAGACGCGCGAGCTCGACGTGGTCACCGAGGTCGGCCAGTGGCTGGCCGACAACCTGCCCGAATCGGGGGAGTCGACGATCGTGCACGGCGACTACCGGCTGGGAAACGTGATGGTGGCCGACGAGCCGCCGGCGAGGGTGGTGTCGGTGTTCGACTGGGAGCTGGCCACGATCGGTGACCCGCTGGCCGACGTGGGCTACCTGACCGTCACATGGGCCCAGGCCGGCGATCCGGACGAGATGGCCTTCGGCTCGCTGTCGGCCGCCACCCGCCTCGAGGGCTTTCCCACCCGCGACGAGCTCGTGGCCCGCTACGAGTCGGAGACCGGCCGCTCGGTGGCGGCGCTGAACTGGTACCAGGCGCTGGCCCTGTGGAAGGCGGCGGTGTTCATGGAGGGCAACTACAAGCGCTTCATGGCCGGCTCCACCGACGACGAGTACCTGGGGCTGTTCGACGAGGGCGTGCCCGCGCTGGCCGAGAAGGCCAAAGCCGTCGCCCTGGCCGGCTGATGGCCCGGCGCGGGCTGCTCGTCGACTTCGGCGGCGTGCTCACCACCAACGTCTTCGACTCCTTTCGCGCGTTCTGCGAGGCCGAGGGGCTCGATCCCAAGGCCTTCGTCCGCCTCATGAGCGAGGACGCCGAGGCCCGCCGCGCGCTGCGCCGGGTGGAGACCGGCGAGATCGGCGAGCCGGAGTTCGGCGAGCTGGTGGGCCAGAAGCTGGGGATCGCCGACCGGGACAACCTGATCGCGCGCCTGTTCGCGGGCATGCGCCCGGACGAGCCGATGGTCGCCGCGGTCCGGCGCGCGAGGGCGGCCGGCGTGCGCACGGGCCTGGTCTCCAACTCGATCGGCGAGGGGCGCTACGACCGCTCCACGTTTCCCGAGCTGTTCGACGGCGTGGTCATCTCCGCCGAGGTGGGGCTGCACAAGCCCCAGCGCGAGATCTTCCTGCTCGGCGCCGAGCGCGCCGGCCTGCCCCCCGAGGAGTGCGTGTTCGTGGACGACCTGCGCGAGAACTGCGACGGCGCCGAGGCCGTGGGCATGACGCCCGTGCTGCACCGGGGCGCGGAGACCACTCTGCCCGAGCTGGAACGCCTGCTGGGCGTGGAGCTGACCGCGCCCTAGGTATACAGAGGTGGTGCGACTGGTCCTTTGGGACATCGACGGCACCCTTGTCGACACCGTCGGCCATGGCCGTCACGCCTTCGGCGATGCGTTCGAGCAGGTGCTGGGCCGGCCGGTCACCTTCGGCGACATCGCCATGTCCGGCCGCACCGACCACTCGATCGCGCTGGAGCTCCTGGAGATCAACGGCGAGCCCGCGGCCGACGAGCGGCTGCCGGAGATCTTCACCGCGCTGAACGGCGCCCTGGACGCCCGCCGCGCGGGCATCGCCCGGGAGGGGCGCGTCATGCCGG
Source organism: Solirubrobacterales bacterium (assembly GCA_038202855.1). Classification (GTDB taxonomy): domain Bacteria; phylum Actinomycetota; class Thermoleophilia; order Solirubrobacterales; family Thermoleophilaceae; genus JAAYBF01. The sequence goes on along the minus strand of JBBREO010000009.1, from coordinate 36,135 downwards.
GCGTGCCCGACGTGATCGCGGCTCTGGCCGCGCGCGACGACGTGATGCAGTCCCTGCTGACCGGCAACATCGAGCCCAACGCCCACGTCAAGCTGGGCGCCCTGGGCCTGGACGGCCTCCTGGACATGGAGATCGGCGCCTACGGGTCCGATAGCGGCATCCGGCCCGAGCTGGTGGACATCGCGCGCCTCAAGGCGGAACGCCTGCGCCGGGTGCGGGTCGCGGCGTCGGACACGGTGCTCATAGGCGATACGCCGCTGGACGTGGACGCGGCCCGCGCCAACGGCGCCCGCGCGGTGGCCGTGGCCACCGGGAGGTTCAGCGTGCAGGAGCTGCTGGACACGGGCGCGGACGCCGTGCTGGCCGACGCCTCGGATGTGAACGCCGCCGTCGCGGCGATCCTCGGGTAGCGGACAGAACGCGGCCTAAACCCGCCGTACGGTCGGGTCACTGACCGACAAAGGAGCAGACGATGCAGCAGCGTGAGGAGTACCCGGCAGGCGTACCGTGCTTCGTGGACACGGGGCGGACCGACCCGGCGGCGGCGCAGGCGTTCTACGGCGGACTGTTCGGGTGGGAGTTCCAGGACGTGTCTCCCGGCGACGACCCGAGCTACTTCATGGCCACCCTGGACGGTCTGGTGGTGGCCGGGATGGGCGAGCAGCCCAGCCAGGACCGGGCGCCCGTGTGGCACACCTACGTGAGCGTGGACAGCGCCGACGAGATGGTGGCACGCGTGGCCGCCGCGGGCGGCGCCACGACGACGGAGCCGTTCGACGTCGGTCCCGCCGGCCGGATGGCCGTGTTCGCCGACCCCCAAGGCGCCGAGTTCTGCGTCTGGGAGCCGGGCCAGACCCGCGGTGCGCAGCTGGTCAACGACCCCGGCGCGTGGGTGTTCAGCGATCTGCGGACCAACGACACAGCCGCCGCGGCCGCCTTTTACGGGTCCGTCTTCGGCTGGAAGTTCGGGCCGGCGGAGAACGACGGCCCCGCGATGATCGGCCGGCCTGGCTACCAGGACTTCCTGACCGAGTCCGATCCCGATCTGCCTGCACGGCTGGAGCAGTTCGGCGCGCCCGAGGGGTTCGGCGACGTCGTGGCCCAGGTGTCGCCGGTGGCGGACGGCGAGCAACCGAACTGGAGCGTGACCTTCTCGGTCACGGACGCCGACGCCACCGCCAGCCGGGCGGTGGCGCTCGGAGGCCAGCTGGTCACCGAGCCGTTCGACGCCCCATGGGTGCGGATGGCGGTGGTGCGCGACCCCGACGGGACGCAGTTCACCGCCAGCCAGTTCGTGCCGCCGGAGGTCTAGCTCAGCTGGCGGTGATTCGCGACCCCGACGGGACGCAGTTCACCGCCAGCCAGTTCGTGCCGCCGGAGGTCTAGCTCAGCTCGACGCGCTCGATCACGACCGGCTCGGTGGGCATGTCCCCCGGGCCGGTCTCGACGCCCTCGATGGCGTCGACCGCATCCATGCCCGACGACACCTCACCGAACACGGTGTGCTTGCCGTCCAGCCAGCTGGCCTCGCCGATGGTGACGATGAAGAACTGGCTGCCGTTGGTGTTCGGTCCGGCGTTGGCCATGGCCAGCGCCCCGCGGACGATCTTGTGGTCGTTGAACTCGTCCTCGAACTGATAGCCCGGGCCACCAGTGCCGGTGCCCTCGGGGCAGCCGCCCTGGATCATGAAGTCCGGGATCACCCGGTGGAAGCTCAGGCCGTCGTAGAACCCGTCGCCCGCGAGCTTGCGGAAGTTCTCCACCGTCTTGGGGGCGTCATCGTCGAAGAACGTGACCTCCACCGGACCGTGGTTGGTGTGCAGCGTGGCTTGGCTCACTTCCTCGCGACCTCCAACCGGAGCGTCACGCCCCGGACTTCGTTTCCACTGACCTTGTCCACCACTTCGCCCGCGCGCTCGGCCGGGACCTCGAGGAAGGAGAAGCGCTCGAGCACGCGCACGTTGCGCACGTCCTCGCCGTCGAGGTGGGAGTGGTCCACGATCGCCCCCACCACGTCGGCGGGCCGAAAGCCCTGCTTCTTGCCCGCGCCGAGGAAGATCTTGGCCTGCACGCCGTCGGTGTCCTCGCGCCGCGGCTTGGAGTGGCGGCGCCGGCGGGGTGGGCGGCGGCCGTTGCCCTGCTCGGGGGCGTCGTCCGAATCGGCGGCGGCGACCGGCTCGGCCTCGCCCTGGGGCTCCGTCGCCACCTCGGCGACCGGCTCCGGCGCGGCGGACTCCTCGGCCTCCGGCTGCAGCCCCGTCTTGCCGTCGTCGGCGGATCCCCACTCGGGGATCTTGGTGCCGGCGTGATCCTCGATGGCCGCCAGGTCGGAGCGCTGCTTGGGTGTGATGAAGGTGATCGCGCGCCCCTTCTCGCCCGCCCGGCCGGTGCGCCCGATGCGGTGCACGTAGACGTCGGGGGTATTGGGCACGTCGTAGTTGATGATGTGCGAGACGCCGGCGATGTCCAGCCCGCGGGCCGCGACGTCGGTGGCCACCAGCAGCCGCTCGCGCCCGTCCTTGAAGGCGATCATCACGCCGTCGCGCGCGCCCTGGGACATGTCGCCGTGCAGCGTCTTCACCCGCATCCCGCTGACACCCAGACGCCGGGCCAACCGGTCCACGCCGATCTTGGTGCGCACGAAGATGATCGCCTGCTTGGGATTCTCGGCCTTGACCACCTCGGCCAGCTTGTCCTGCTTCTCGTTGTCGGAGACCTCGATGTAGGACTGCGTGACGGTGTCGATGGTGAGCGTGGCCGCCTTGACCTTCACGGTCTCGGGCTCGTACATGCGCTTCTCGGCCAGCTTCTTGATCTCGGGCGGCATGGTGGCCGAGAACAGCGCCGTCTGGCGCCCGGAGGGACAGCGCCCGAGGATCTTCTCCACGTCCTCGAGGAAGCCGAGGTCGAGCATCTCGTCGGCCTCGTCCAGGACCACGTAGCGGGCGGAGTCCAGAAACAGGTGGTGGCGGCCGATCATGTCCATCACGCGGCCGACGGTGCCCACCACCACCTGGGCGTTGTTCTTCAGCCGGGCGGCCTGCTCGCGGATCGGGGCGCCACCGAAGATGGCCACGACCTCGATCCCGCGCTGCTCGCCGTAGGCGCGCAGCGCCTGGGTCACCTGGATGCACAGCTCGCGCGTGGGGGTCAGCACGAGCGCCTGGACCTCGCGGTCGGAGGGGTCGACGTACTCCAGCATGGGCAGGCCGAAGGCTGCCGTCTTGCCGGTGCCCGTCTGGGCCTGGCCGATCACGTCGCGGCCCTGCAGCAGTAGGGGAATGGTCTGTTCTTGAATCGGTGTCGGCTGCTTGTAGCCGAGGTGCTCGAGGGCGTCCAGCAATGGCTGGGATAGCCCGAGCTCTGAAAAAGTCGTCATCTGTCCGGTTGAGACTACTTGGCGGTGTCGAGCAGAAGCTTGCCCGAGGTACGCCGGGCCACCAAGTCCTCGTGCGCGCGATCCGCGTCGCCGAGTGGGTAGGTCTCGCCGAGCTGCGGCGTCAGCTCGCCGCGGGCGGCGCGCTCGAACAGGTCGGCCAGAGGGCCGTGGGTCATGTCCGGGCGCTCGAGGCAGTGGTAGAGCCAGAAGCCCACGATGGCGCGACTGGTCTTGAGCAGGGCCGCGTTGGAGGTGCGCACCTTCTCGCGCGTGGAGTTGCCGTAGGCCACCAGCCGCCCGAAGGGGGCCAGGGCCTGGAGGCTCTGCTCGAACACCCTTCCGCCCGCGGTCTCCAGCACCACGTCGACCGGCGCGTCGCCGTTGGCCTCGACCAGCGCGGCAGTCAGGTCCTCCACGTCGGGGTCGACCGACACGTCGGCGCCGAGGTCGACCGCCTGCCGGCGCCGATCCGGCGAGCCGGCGGTGGCGATCACCAGCCCCGCCCCGAACGCCTTGGCCAGCTGGACGGCCAGGCCGCCCACGCCGCCGGCCGCGGAGTGCACGACCACGGTCTCGCCGGGCATCAGACGCGCGCTGGTGCGCACCAGGTGCCAGGCGGTCAGGCCCTGGACGAGCAGGGCCAGCGCGGCGTCCAGGGCCAGGCCGTCGGGGACGGCGAAGGCCTGGGCCGCCGGCACGGCCGCCAGCTCGGCGTAGCCGCCCGTCTCCAGCAGCCCCACGACGCGGTCGCCCCGGGCGAAGCCATGACCCGCGGCGAGCACCTCGCCCGCCACCTCGCCGCCGAGCACGAACGGCACCTCGCGCCCGGCCACGTACTGGTTCTCGCGCTGGTGGGTGTCGCCGAAGTTGACGCCGGCGCGCTGGACGCCGACGAGCAGCTCGTCGGGCCCCGGCTCGGGATCGGCGACCTCGCTGACGCGCAGCACCTCCGGGCCGCCGAACTGCTCGACGCTTACGGCGCGCATCGAAGGGAGCCTAGACCCTGGCCGGCATGGGTCTGATCCCACTTGTGCCGGTCACAGCGGTCAGAGTGGGATCAGGCGGGCCGCACGAGCACCCACCCTGTAGCCTGCCCCCGCCTATGAGCCTCGTCGTAGTCGGATCCATTGCCTTTGACGCCGTGCGCACGCCCTTCGGCGAGCGCGAGAAGATGCTGGGCGGCGCCGCCGTCCACTTCTCGCTGGCGGCCTCCTTCTTCACCGACGTGCGCGTGGTCGGCCCCGTGGGCGACGACTTCGGCGAGGAGCAGCGCTCCGTGCTCGAGGGCCGCGGCGTGAACACCGAGGACATCGAGCACGTGGAGGGCGGCAAGACCTTCTTCTGGAAGGCCCACTACGACAACGACATGAACACCGCCCATACCGAGGACACCCAGCTCGGCGTGTTCGAGACCTTCGAGCCCAAGCTGTCGGACGCCTCGAAGTCGGCCGAGCACCTGTTTCTGGCCAACATCCAGCCCGACGTGCAGCGCGGCGTGCTCGAGCAGGTGGAGAACGCGGAGTTCGCGGGCCTGGACTCCATGAACCTGTGGATCGACATCGCGCGCGACTCGCTGGTCGAGACGATCTCGGGCGTGAACCTGGTCTTCCTCAACGACGCGGAGATCCGCCAGCTCACGGCGGAGCCCAACCTGGCCAAGGCGGCGAAGGCCGTGATGGCCATGGGCCCCAAGGTGGTGGTGGCCAAGCAAGGCGAGTACGGCGCGGCGCTGTTCACCGAGAACGGCTTCTTCGCACTGCCCGCCTACCCGCTGGAGAGCGTGAACGACCCCACCGGCGCCGGCGACTCCTTCGCGGGCGGGTTCCTCGGATCGCTCTCGGCCGAGGACGACTGGACCGACGAGCACGCCCTGCGCCGCGCGGTGGTCTACGGATCGACGCTGGCTTCCTTCAACGTCCAGGACTTCGGCACCGAGCGCGTGTCGCGGCTGACGCGCGAGGAGATCGACGAGCGGTTCGAGGAGTTCCGGCGCATGACCGCCCTCGAGGGCGCGCCAGCCTAGCCGCACCCCCTGTTCAGGCGGTCCGCTCCCGGGTAGCCTGGGGCGATGGACTTGCCCACCTTCGTGTGGATGTTCCTGGTCCTGAAGATCCCGATCGTCGCTGCCCTGTGGCTGATCTGGTGGGCGATCCAGGAACCGGAGCCGGTCACCGACGAGGACGCCGACAGCGGCGGCTCGGACCGCCGCCACCGGCCCGGCTCGCGCCACCCGCGCCCACCTCGGCGCGGAGGCCCCCACGCCACGCCGCTGCCGGCCCCTGCGCGCGTGCGCACGGTGGTCAAGGGCCGCCGCACCCATCGGTCCTAGGCGTTAGGTTTCCGGCCCATGAACGCCTTCCACGTGATCGGCGGACTGCTGGCCCTGTGGGCGGTGCTGGTCACCGTCCTCGGCGTGACCCGCGAGGGCTTTCCCACCACCAGGACCGGCGAGCGGGTCGTGGTCGCGATCTCCGTGCTCCTGGCGCTGGCCGCCATCTCCTCGGCCATCATCACCTCGTCCACCAAGGGCGAGAAGAAGAAGGGCGGCGACACGGCGTCGCTGACCCTCCGCTGATCGCCGTGACCATCGACGACGGCGCCGCGCTCTCCTACACCGCGCTCTCGACCGGTATCCCGGTGTACGGATCCGACGAGGTCCGCATAGGCACGCTGCGAAAGGTCCTGGACAACGCGCGCGAGGGCATCTTCGACGGCATCGAGGTGGACCGCCACGACGGCGTGCAGGTGTTCGTCGACGCGCCCGAGGTGGCGCGCACGGCCGAGCGCGCGGTGACGCTGAACATCCCCGCGGCCGAGGTGGACGCCTACCCGGCGATCAGCTCGAAGAGCGCGCCGGCGAACGGCCTGTTCGGCCGGCTCTTTCGCCGCTGAGCGGCCGGAGGAATCGCCCTTCGTCACACTGGGTAACGGGGAGCCAGCCACCACACGAGGAGAGTCCATGGCCGAGGAGAGCACACAGGAGGGAGCCAACGGCTCCGTATCCACCGCCCAGGAGAGCCTGTCGGTCACCGACAACCGCACGGGCGAGACGTACGAGATGCCGATCTCCGACGGCACGGTCAAGGCGATGGACTTCCGCCAGATCAAGGTGTCCGAGGAAGACTTCGGGCTGATGACCTACGACCCGGCCTTCACCAACACGGCCAACTGCCGCAGCGACATCACCTACATCGACGGTGAGGCGGGCATCCTCGAGCACCGCGGCTACCCGATCGAGCAGCTGTGCGAGGACTCCAACTACCTGGAGGTCGCCTACCTCCTGGTGCACGGCCAACTCCCCAAGCAGGACGAGTACGACTTCTGGCAGTACTCGATCACCCACCACACCTACGTCCACGAGAACATCAAGACGACGATGGAGGGCTTCCGCTACGACGCCCACCCGATGTCGATGCTCCTCTCCACGGTGGGCGCGCTGTCGTCCTTCTACCCCGGCGCCAAGGACCTCGACTCACAGACCGAGCGCTACATGGCCGTCGTGCGGCTGATCGCCAAGATGCCCACCCTCGCGGCGTTCGCCTACCGCCACGGGCTCGGCCTGCCCTACGTCTATCCGGACAACGACCTGAGCTATGCCGGCAACTTCCTGTCGATGCTCTACAAGATGACCGAGGTCAAGTACGAGCCCGACCCGCGGCTCGAGCGCGCCCTCGACGTGCTCTGGATCCTCCATGCCGACCACGAGCAGAACTGCTCCACGGCGGCGGTCCGTGCGGTGGGCTCGTCCCGGGTCGACCCCTACTCGGCCGTGGCCGCCGGCATCGCCGCCCTGTACGGGCCGCTGCACGGCGGCGCCAACGAGGCGGTGCTGGCCATGCTCGACCGGATCGGGAGCGTGGACGAGATCCCCGACTTCCTCCAGGGCGTGAAGGACGGCAAGGAGAAGCTGATGGGCTTCGGCCACCGCGTCTACAAGAACTACGACCCGCGCGCGCGGATCATCAAGAAGCACGTGGACGAGGTGCTCGAGGCCACCGGCGGCCTGGACAACCCCAAGCTGGAGATCGCTTCCGAGCTCGAGAAGCGCGCGCTGGACGACGACTACTTCACCGAGCGCAAGCTCTACCCCAACGTCGACTACTACTCGGGCCTGATCTACGAGGCGCTGAAGATCCCCACCGGGATGTTCACCGTGATGTTCGCCATTCCCCGCACGTCGGGGTGGACCGCCCAGTGGCTGGAGATGCTGGACGACGAGGAGACCAAGATCGCCCGACCGCGCCAGATCTACACGGGCGACCGCGAGCTCGAGTACGTGGCCATCGGGGATCGCTAGGAGCGGCCCCCGGCGGGCGTGCCCCCGTTCGCGCGGGACGCAGCCAGCTCGTCGCGGATCTCGCCGAGCAGCTCGACGATCGCGCCGATGCCGCTGTTGATCTCGGTCAGCTTCTCGCTGATCTCGGGCAGCCGGTGGATGTCCTCGAGCTCGGTGGAGAGGTCGCCGATGGCCTTCTCCACGCGCTGAAGCGGCTGCACAACGTCGCCTAGGGGGTTGGGGACGAGTCGGGCCAAGACACCTCGTTTCGCTCGGGGGGCAGCTCTGGCTGCACGGTCGTAGGCCACCCTACGGAGTGACGGCATATGACGTTACGCTCGCCGGCGCCGGTTCCCCATTGACCAGCCTGGGCGAGTAAGTGACACTCGCCTCTTGAGGAGGAGGTAGACGGCCCGCGGCCGCGTGCGGCGGCGGGACAACCCATGCGTCGAAGCGGATCGTCAATCCTGAGGGCCGCCGTGATGGCGGCCTTCGTCGTGGCCGTGGGCGCCTTGGCGCTCGTGCTCTTCGGCGCGGGCGGAGGCGGCTACACGGTCGAGGGCCGCTTCATCAACGCGGGCCAGATCGTGACCGGCAACCCGGTCCAGACCGGTGGGGTGAAGATCGGCTCGGTCCGCCACGTCGGGCTGGCGGGGAACGGCGAGGCCGTCCTCGAGATGTCGGTCGACTCCGCCCACTCACCGCTGCCCGTAGGCACCCGGGCGGCCATCCGCCAGTCCTCGCTGTCGGGCATCGCCAACCGCTACATCGACCTCACCTTCCCCAACGGCTCGGACCGCGCGACGGTGCCCGACGGAGGCCGGATCGCCGCCGACCGCACCTCGACCCAGGTCGACCTGGACCAGGTCTTCAACACCCTCGACGCCCCGACGCGCAAGAGCCTCCAGCGGGTGGTACAGCGCACCGCGACGGCCGTCGGTGGCCGCGGCGACGACGTGGGGCGCGCGTTCCACTACCTGGACCCGGCGCTGTCCACCACCAGCCGCCTGTTTTCGGAGACGACCCGTGACACGCCGGCGCTGAAGGCCACGCTGCGCAACTCGGCAGCGCTGGTGACCACGCTCAGCCAGCGCGATCGCGAGCTGGCCGCGCTGGTGGGCGACCTGAGCACCACCACCCGCGCCCTGGGCAGCCAGAAGTCCGCGCTGGCCGAGTCGATCGGACTGCTGCCCCCGGTGATGCGCCGGGCCAATACCTCGTTCGTGAACCTGCGCCTGGCCCTGGACGACGTCGACCCGCTGGTGAACGCCACCAAGCCGCTGCTGCCCAAGGTGCGCCCCGTCCTGGCCGACACGCGCCGCCTGGCCGCCGGGTCGCGCCCCGCGCTGCGGGACCTGCGCCTGGCCCTGCACCGACGCGGGCGGGGCAACGACCTGATCGAGCTGCTGGGCGACACGCCGCGGCTGGCCGACATCGCGGTGGCCACCAAGGAGCGGCGCGTGGCCCCCGGCGGGCGCCCAGTCGGCGTGGGCAAGGTGTCCGGCGCCTTTCCGCAGACCGCCCGGGCCCTGCGCGCGGCCACGCCGGTGATCGCCCTCGGGCGCCCCTACACGACCGACTTCCTGGGCTGGCTGGACGACTTCTCCACCACGGGCGGCTTCTTCGATGCGCTTGGCGGGAGCACGCGCGTGTTCATCTCCCTGGCCGAGAACTTCTCCGGCGGTCCAGTGAAGCGCGAGCAGTACCGCCGCTGCCCGGGTGGGGCCGAGGTGCCCGCCGCCGACGGGTCCAACGTACTGAGCGCGCAGGAGCAGCGCGACCTCAACTGCACCGAGTCCGACAGGGCGATCCGGTGAGGAGGCTGGCGGCGACAGTGGCCGCCGTTGTGGTCGTCGGGCTGGGCGTGCTGGCCCTGACGGGGGCGTCCGGCTCCGGCGCCGGCGACGCGCGCACGGTGCACATGGTCTTCGACAACGCGTTCGGCCTGGTGGAGGGAGGCGACTTTCGCATCGGCGGCGTGCGCGCGGGCCAGACCACGAAGTTCTCGATCAAGACATCGCGCACCGGACCCCCGAAGGCGATCGTGACCGCACGGCTGAACCGCGCGGGCTTCGGCAAGACCCTGCGCCGCGACGCCCGCTGCACCATCCGGCCCCAGTCGCTGGTCGGCGAGTACTTCGTGGACTGCCAGCCCGGCTCGGGGGCGCGGCTGGCCGATGGCGGCACGATTGGCCTGGCCAACAACGCGGGCACGATCCCCCAGGATCTGGTCAACGACATCCTCCGCCGCCCGGCGCGCGAGCGCCTGAGGCTGTTCGTCGCCTCGCTGGGCACCGGCCTGGCCGGGCGCCCGACCGACCTCCAGGCGGTGCTGCGGCGCGCCTGGCCGGGGCTGCGCGAGACGCGCAGGACGCTCGGGATCCTGGGGCGCCAGAACCAGACGCTGAAGCAGTTCATCACCGACGCGGACACGATCGTGACCCGCGTCGAGGCGCGCAAGCACGACGTCACGCGCTTCATCCGCGACTCGCGCGGGGCGGCCGAGACAGGCGCGTCGCGCCGCGTGCAGCTGCGCGACGCCACGCGGCGGCTGCCGGGCCTGCTGCGCGAGCTGCGGCCGAGCATGGCCCAGCTGTCGGGGCTGGCGCGCGAGGGCGGCCCGCTGGCCGACGACCTGCGCGTCTCGGCTCCCGCCGCCACGACGCTGCTGCGCCGCACGGGGCCCTTCGCCCGCTCCGCCCTGCCCGCCCTGCGGGGCCTCGGCAAGGCCGCCCGCCCGGCCCTCCAGGCGCTGCGCGAGAGCCGCAGCGAGCTGGCCAATCTGCGCAGCCTGGGCCGCCAGGCGCCGGCCACGGCCAAGCCGCTGCGCCAGCTCCTCCAGAGCCTCGACGACCGCCGCCACGCCGTCGACGCCGATCCGCGCGGGCGCGTCACCGCCCCACCGGCGCCCGACCCGACGCACACAGACAGCGGCGGCGGCTTCACCGGCTTCGAGTCGATCGCCAACTACTTCTTCTGGCAGGCGATGACCACCAACGGCTTCGACGCGATCGGCCACCAGCTGCGCGTGGGCGCGACCGTGACCAAGTGCAGTCCCTACCGCAACACCCCGCCCACCGACGCCGACAGCCAGCAGCTGTTCAAGGACTGCAACTCGTGGCTCGGCCCCCACCAGCCCGGCATCAACGCCCCCGACCCCTCCGTCCCTGGCTCGACCGCCGCGCGGGCGAGCGCCGACGCGGCCAGGCCCAAGGTCTCCGCCCCGGCCTCACTGCCAGGACCGGCGGCGCGCAAGGGCGCCTCCGCTCCCAGCTCACCCAAGGCCGTCAGCGGCGCCCTCGACTACCTCCTGGGCCCGTGAGCCGGCGTCGCTCGACAAGCGCGCTGGTGGCCAGCCCGGTGCTCGTGGGGGCCGTGACGGTGCTGGTCACCGTGGTCGGCGTCTTCCTGGCCTACAACGCCAACTCCGGGCTGCCCTTCGTGCCGACCTACGAGGTGCGCGCGCAGCTTCCCACCGGGGCCAAGCTCGTGGAGGGCAACGACGTGCGCATCGGCGGCTTCCGCGTCGGCGCCGTGGCGCGGATCGATCCCGGGGTCAAGACGGTGAACGGTAGGCGCCGGGCGATCGCGGTGGTGCGGATGAAGCTCGACAAGAGCGTCGAGCCGCTCAGCGCCGACACGTTGGTGCGCGCCCGCCCGCGCTCGGCGCTGGGGATCAAGTACGTGGAGCTGACCCCGGGCCACTCCAAGCAGAAGCTGGTCGCCGGCGCGACGCTGCCGCTGAGCCACGCCTCCGAGCCCTATGAGTTCGAGGACGCCTTCGGCACCTTCCAGCCGCGCACCCGGGCGAGCCTGCGCCGAGCCACGGAGGGAGTGGGCGACGCCTTCACCGGGCGGGGGGAGTCGATCAACCTGGCCATCTCCGCGCTGCCGCCGCTGCTCGCCCATCTGACGCCGGTGATGCGCACCCTGTCGGATCCGAGCACCGACCTGGACGGCTTCGTGCGCAACATCGCCGCGGTGTCTGCCCAGGTGGCGCCGGTGGCGCCGGCGCTGGCCCAGCTCGCCGCCAACGGGGCGGACACGTTCGCCGCGCTGAACCGCGACCCCCGAGCGCTCCAGGACACGATCTCGGGCCTGGGACCGACATTCGCCGTGGGCACGCGCACGCTCGCCCACTCACGGCCGGTGGTGGCCCAGACGCGGATCCTGTTCGCCAAGCTGCGCCCGGCCGCGCGCGAGTTCAAGACCGCCTTCCCGCCGCTCAGCCAGGCCCTGCAGATCGGCACACCGGTGCTGGACCGCTCGCTGCCGCTGTCGAGCAGGCTGAAGGACAGCTCCGTGGCGCTGCGCGACCTGGTGCGCGATCCCTCCACCAACATGGCGCTGGGCAACCTGCGCAACGCGGTCGGCCAGCTGCGGCCGACGCTGGAGTTCGTGGCTCCGTACCAGACCGTCTGCGACTTCGCGGCCTACTTCTTCAACGCGCTGGGTGAGCACCAGTCCCAGCCCGCGCCGGGGGGCAACCTCCAGGAGCAGCTGGTGCGCACGGTCAACATGAGTCAGCCCAACACGCTGGGCATGACCTACTCGTCGCGGCCGTGGGACATCCAGCCGGGCCAGAAGGCCCAGGGAGCCACCTTCGACGGCCAACCCGCCGGCCGCGGCTTCGCTCCGCCGTACCAGCCGGCGATCGACTCGCACGGCAACGCCGACTGCCAGAACGGGCAGGTCGGCTTCCCCAACTTCCGCCTGATCGAGAGCTTCGCCCGCAAGAACGGCGCCTCCAACGGCTTCGCCCCCAACGACTACGTGACCGGCACGCTGCCCGACGGCACGCCGGCGGGGGCCAACGCGGTCGTGGGCATGAGCAACTACCCGGGTCTGGCCGGCGGCACCTACAAGTCCCGCGCGCTAGGAATTAAGAACCTGAAGGACGTGCCGTGAGGCGCCGCAACGAACGGCTCTCGCGCACGACGGCCGGCCTGCTGGCGATCGTCCTGATCGCCGTGGCCGGCACGGTGGGCTGGTTCCGGCTGAACCCGTTCGCGGACAGCTTCGAGCTGCGCGCGGACTTCAACCAGGTGGCCAACCTGGGCCAGCGCTCGCCCGTGCGGATCGCCGGGGTGGAGGTGGGCAAGGTGACCAAGGTGGAGGCCCGTCGCGGGGGCGGTGGCCGGGTGACGATGAAGCTCAAGCGCTCCGCACTGCCCATCCACGCCGACGCCGAGCTGAAGATCCGCCCGCGGATCTTCTTCGAGGGCAACTTCTTCGTCGACCTCCAGCCCGGCACGCCGGCGGCGGCCACGCTGAAGCAGCACGCGCTGATCGGCGCCGACCAGACCGCGGCGCCTGTGCAGATCGGCGACATCGTGGCCACGCTGCAGTCCGACACGCGCCGCGACCTGCAGACGCTGCTGGCCGAGTACGCCAAGGCTCTGGGCGGGGGCGCGGCCGAGTCGCTGAACCGCGGCGCCCCCTCGGCGGCGCCGGCCCTGCGCAACCTCGCCCTGGCCTCCGACGCCTCCCTGGGCGAGCAGCCCACCCAGGACATCCGCCGGGCGCTGCGGGGCACCGCGCGCACCAACGGCGCCTTCAACGCGGACGCGAGCGCGCTCAAGGGGCTCGTCACCGGCCTGGGTCAGACGGCCGGGGCGCTGGCCTCCGAGGACAACGCGCTGTCGGCCTCGGTGCCGGCCCTGCGCGACACGCTCCGCGCCACTCGCCCCGCCCTGAGCGCGCTGGACGCCACGCTGCCGCCGCTGCGCGCGCTGTCCACCGAGGCCACCCCCAGCGTGCGGCGGCTGAGCCCCGTGCTCGACGCCGCGCTGCCCTTGACGCACCAGCTCCGCGGCCTGGTCGGGCGCGCCGAGCTGCGGGCCACCGCGCGCCGACTGCGCCAGGCCACGCCGGCCATCGATCGCCTGGTGCGCACCTCCGTGCCGCTGTTCGCCCAGGGCCGCGCCGCCTCGCGCTGCACCGACAAGGTGCTCGTGCCCTTCGTGCAGGCCGACTTCCCCGACCCCGACTTCCCGGGCAACTCGGGCACGGTCAACCAGAAGCTGATGCGCTCGTTCGTGGGCCTGAGCGGGGAGAGCCGCTCGGTGGACGCCAACCAGAGCTACTTCCACGCCTCCGCCATCCCGCCCGGCCGCCAGGTGCGCCCCGCGCCGCCGGACAATCCCACCAACCCGCCCACCCACCGCCCCGACGTGCCGTGCGAGACACAGGAGCGGCCCAACCTCCAGGCCCCCACCGGCAACCTGCTGGAGACGGGCGGGCTGAACCCGCGCAGCTCAAGCGCCAAGCGGGTCGGCGGCCCGGCACCGTCCGTGCGTGCCCGCGCGGTGCGCCGCGCGGCGGGGAGCGTCGAGGCCTGGACCAAGCGGCTGTTCGCCCGCCAGGCGCGCGTGCTGAAGAAGGAGCGGCCGCACCGGTGAGGCGCGCGATCCGCACCTACCTGTCCACGTTCATCGCCGTGGCCGCGGTGATGCTGCTCGGCGTTGGGGTGGGCATCTACATCCTCTCCAACCAGCGGCTGCGCTTCCCGTTCGTGCAGGACACGCCCGTGAAGGTCGAGGCCGTGCTCTCCAACGCCCAGGCCGTGCAGCCCGGTCAGGGCCAGTCGGTGCGCGTGGCCGGCGTGAGCATCGGGACGATCGCCAGGGTGCGCCTCCAGGACGGCCGGGCAGTGGTGACGATGGACATCGAGCGGCGCTTCAAGGGCCTGGTCCGGCGCGACGCCACCGCGCTGCTGCGGTCCAAGACGGGCCTCAAGGACATGTTCGTGGAGGTGGACCCCGGCCACGGTCGCCCGCTGGGCGAAGGCGACCGGATCGCCATGTCGGACACGCTCCCGGACGTGAACCTGGACGAGGTGCTGGCCGTCCTGGACTCCGACACCCGGCCCTACCTAAAGCTGCTGATCTCCGGGGGTGGGAAGGGGCTGAAGGGGCGCGGCGCCGACGCCTCGCGTGCTCTGCGCCAGCTCGGGCCCCTGCAAGGCGACGTGCGCCGGGTCTCCGGCGCGCTGGCCGAGCGCCGCGCCAACCTCCGCCGCCTGGTCAACCGCTACGGCCGCCTGAGCCAGGAGGTTGGCAGCAGCGACCACGACATCGTGCGCCTGGTCCGGGCCAGCAACGCCGTCTTCGCCGCCTTCGCGAGCGAGCGCGGCAACCTCGCCCGCTCCACCGCGCTGCTGCCCGGCACGCTGCGCCAGACCCAGCGCACGCTGGGCGACGTCCAGGACTTCAGCACCCGCCTGCGCCCGGCGCTCGGCGCGCTGCGCCCGACCGTCCGCGAGCTGGACCCGGCCACGCGCTCGCTGCTGCCGCTGGCCCGCCAGGGCACGCCGATCGTGCGCGACCGCATCCGCCCCCTCACCCGCGCCGCCCCGCCGCGGCTGGCCACGCTGGGCGCGGCCTCGCGCGACCTGGCGCGGGCCGGCCCGGACCTGACCACGTCCCTCCTGAAGGTCAACCGACTGGTGAACATGGTCGCCTTCAATCCCGGCGGCGCCGAGAGCCTGGCCGGCAAGAGCTTCGACCAGCAGCGAAACCGCCAGGAGGGCTACCTGTACTGGGCCGCGTGGGTGGCCCAGGCCGGCGGCTCGCTGTTCGGCACCGCCGACGGCCAGGGCGTGTACCGGCGCTTTACCTTCGGGAACAGCAACTGCGGCATCTTCACGGGAATCGGGCTCCCCGCCGTGGCCGTCGACGCCCTCGGAACCGCGGGGCTGTGCTCCCAGTGAGGCCGCGGGCGTGATCAAGGAGACCCCCAGCGTCGGCCGGCTCGTGGCCATGATCGCCTTCGCGGCGTCGTGCGTGGGCATCGTGCTGTTCCTGTGGCTGTCTTTCGGCGGGCCGCTGCCCCTGCGCCCGCAGGCCTACCGCTTCGAGGTCGCCGTGCCCGAGGCCACCACGCTCGCCGAAGAGGCCGACGTGCGCATGTCCGGCGTGACGATCGGCAAGGTCAGGAACAAGCTCCTGGACAGCCCGGGCGGCACCCGCACGCGGCTCGAGGTGGAGATCCAGCCGCGCTACGCGCCGCTGCCGCGCGACGTGCGCGCGATCCTCCGCCAGAAGACGCTGCTGGGCGAGACGTTCCTCGAGCTGACGCCCGGTCGCCGGTCCACCGGCGAGCTGGCCGACGGGGCGCGCCTGCCCGACGCCCAGGTGGAGCCCACGGTGCAGCTCGACGAGATCTTCGGCGTCTTCGACCCGCGCACGCGGCGGGCCTTCCAGCGCTCCTCGGGCGAATTCGCCAAGGCCTTCGCCGGCCCGCGGGCGCAGGCGCTGAGCGACTCCCTCGGCGACCTCGAGGGCACGGCAACCGCCGGCGAGCGGCTGTTCGGGGTCCTGGACTCCCAGCGCGGCGACGTGCGGCGACTGGTGCGCAATGGCAGCTCGGTATTCGCCGCCCTCAACGACCGCCGCGGGGCGCTGCGGGGGCTGATCACCAACTCCAACGACACGTTCGGCGCGCTGGCCTCGCGCGACCAGGCGCTGTCCCGGACGATCGCCATCCTGCCCACGTTCCTGCGCGAGTCGCGCACCACGCTCACGCGCCTGGATCGCTTCACCACCAACGCCGCGCCGGTGGTCACCGGCCTGCAACCCGTGGCCGACGACCTGACCCCTACCGTCCACGACCTGGGTGCCCTGGCCCCCGACCTGCGCGCCACCTTCCGGTCGCTGGGACCGCTGATCAGGCGCTCGCGCACGGGACTGCCGGCCCTGACGAGAACGGTGCGCGGCGCGCGGCCGCTGGTCCAGGCGCTGAACCCGTTCCTCAACGAGCTGAACCCGATCCTGTCCATGCTCCAGTACAACCAGGTGCGGATCGCCGGCTTCATCTCCAACGGCACGCCGGGGATCAACGGCAACTTCGGCGGGCACCGCTACAACAACGTGGTCGGGATAGTCGACCCGCGCTCGTTCCAGACCTATACGAAGCGACCGCCCGAGGATCGCGGTCAGGCCTATCTGCCGCCCAACTTCGCCAACCGCCTGATCGCCCTGGGCGGCTTCGACACCACGGACTGCTCCAACGCGGTGGGCCCGCGCAACGCCCTGGGCGACGTGCCCCGCAACGACGCCCTGGACGCGCCGCCGCTGCTCAAGCAGCAGCAGCGCTCGCCCACCTGTCTGGTGGCCACCAAGTCGCTGTACGACAACAAGGATGTGCCCACGGCCCGGCGCGGGCAAGCGCCGTTCAGGCCGGCGCCCAAGGGGCTGGAGGGAACCACGCCGCTCACCGGGCGCCCCTAGGCTTGTTGGCGTCCCGCCAATAGGACTGGTACATTCGCGCCAATGGATGGCGCGCCGCTGCTCGGTCCCGACACGATCTCCTGGAAGGTCAACCGCGAGGCGGCGGTGCTCGCCGGGGGCGGCCGGGCGCTGTTGCTGCAGGTGGCCCACCCGCAGGTGGCCGCCGGCGTGGAGCAGCACTCCGACTACCAGACCGACCCCTGGGGGCGCCTGTACCGGACGCTGGACACCACGTTCAAGATCACGTTCGGCGACGCCTCGACGTCCGCCCGTGCGGCGGCGCGCCTGCGCGGGCGCCACAGCCACGTGCAGGGCACCGACGACTCCGGCGCCGCCTACGACGCCCGCGACCCGTCGCTGCTGCTTTGGGTGTGGGCCACGCTGGTGGAGACGTCGCTGCTGGTCTACGAGCGCTGCTTCGCCCCCCTGCCCGAGGGCGAGAGGAAGCGCTACTACGAGGAGCAGAAGGGCTTCGCGCACGCGTGCGGTGTGCCCGAGGGCGGCTGCCCCGCGACGCTCGATGACTTCCGCGCCTACTACGCCGCGGTGATGGGCCAGGAGCTGCGCGTGACCCCGTCCGCGCTGGCCGTGGCCCGCGCGATAGCCGAGCCCCACGTCCCCCGCGCACTGCGGCCCGCGATGGCCCCGAACACCCTGCTCACCGCCGGCCTGTTGCCACCGACGCTGCGAGAGGCCTACGGCTTCACCTGGAGCGCCGAGCGGGAGCGACTGCTGGAAGCCACCCTGGTCGGCCTGCGGGTCACGGGGCGCCTGACCCCCCGGGCGCTTCGTCACCTGCCGGCCGACTGGGTGGCCTCCGGCCGCCTGGACCGTGCCCGCTCGCGGGCTCGGCGGGCCAGGCGGCGGCTGGGCACGGCGCCGCCGGTGCCCGCCGGAGGGACCGCCGGCCGGTGACCGCCGCGCCCGCGCTCCGGGCCCGGACGCGGCTCGGCCCCGCCGAGCGGCGCGAGCAGATCCTGGACTGCGCCCGCGCCCTGTTTCGCGAGCGCACCTACTCCTCGGTGTCGATCGAGCAGATCGCCCGCGAGGCGGGCGTGGCGCGCGGGCTCGTCAACCACTACTTCGGCACCAAGCGCGACCTGTACCTCGAGGTGGTGCGCGAGCTGGTGCACCTGCCGCCGCCGCCGCTTCCCGCCCGGTCCGAGGGCCGCCCGCTGGAGCAGGTGGCCGCCGAGAGCGTGGACCTGTGGCTGCGCGCGGTGTGGAAGAACCGCCGTACCTGGCTGGCGGCGATGGGCGCCCAGGGCTTCGGCCGCGACCCCGAGCTCGAGGGCATCCTGGACGAGGCCCGCGAGGTATCGGTGGACCGGATGGTCCGGGTCCTCGACGAGAGCGCCGCCGACTCCGAGGCCCGGGGGGCCGGGACGCCCGAGCTGCGCGCCGTCCTGCGCAGCTACGGAGGACTGGCCGAGGCCGGCACGCTCGAGTGGCTGGAGCGCGGCTCGCTCTCGCGCGAGCAGCTGCGCGTGCTGCTGTCCGACTCGCTCGTGGCGCTGACGCGCCACACCCTGCCCCGGCTCCTGGAGGTCCGCCCCACATGACCGAGAAGAAGCGGCTGTTCGGGCCCGACTCCGTGTCCTGGCGCGTGATCGGGCACCCGGCGTCGCTGGTCGGCGGCATGCGCGCGCTGCTCATCCAGGCGCTCCACCCGCTGGCCATGGCCGGCGTGGCCCAGCACTCCAACTATCTCGAGGACCCGATGGGGCGCCTCCAGCGCACGGCCGGATACGTGTCCAAGGTGACCTTCGGGAGCCTGGAGGAGGCCGAGGCCGCCGCGGCCGTCGTCCGCGGGGTGCACCGCCACGTGCACGGCACCGACCCAGTGACCGGCCAGCACTACTCGGCCTCGGACCCTGCCACGATGGTTTGGGTCCACTGCGTGGAGATCCACTCCTTCCTGGCCGCCTACCGCGCCTACGGGCTGCCGCTCTCGCGCGCCGATCAGGACCGCTACCTGGCCGAGCAGGTCGATGCCGCGGAGCTGCTGGGCGTACCGCGCGCCCGGGTGCCCGACTCGGTGGCCTCCTACCGCGAGTACTTCGCATCGGTGCTTCCCGAGCTGCGCACGTCGCCCGATGCCGAGGCGGCGATCGCCTTCGTCCGCCGCCCATCGCTGCCCAAGCTCCCGCCGCCCGCGCGGCTGCTGCTCGGGCCGGCCTTCAGGGTCATGGGCGACGCGGCCACGGGGCTGGTGCCCTCGACGCTGAGACCGCTCGCCGGCCTGCCGCCCAGCGGCCCCCGCGAGCTGCCCAGCCGGGTGGCGATCGCGGCCGCCTCCAACGCGATGGCCGCGGCGTCCCAGGTGCCGGGGCTGCGCTACGCGGTCGAGGAGCCGATCGCGCGCACGCTGGGGACCAAGACGCGCCGCGCCCGTGCGGCGGCCTAGGCGCGGCCCGCGTACCAGACCACGTCGATGCCCCGCGCCTCCCAGCGGCGCGCACCGGCATAGCTCAGGCCGGCCTTCTCCATGACCCGCTGCGACGCGGCGTTGTCGGGGTGGGCGATGGAGATGACCTCGGGCCTTCCCACTTCCTCGAGCGCGAAGCGCACGGCCTCGCGGGCTCCCTCGGTGGCGTAGCCGCGGCCCCACACCGAGCGGTCGTAGAGCCAGCCGACCTCGGTGTTGTCGGGGTCGAGCTCCCAGTCGGGGTGGCGCTTGATGCCGGTGCGCCCGACGAAGCGCCCCGACTCCTTCTCCTCCACCGCCCAGTGGCCGAAGCCCCAGCGCAGCCAGTGCTCCTCGAGCAGCTTCGCGCCGTAGGCGGCCTCCGCCGGGCTTGCCGGACGCGCCGGCCACATGAAGCGCATCACCTCGGGGTCGGAGCAGATGCGCGCGTACTCGTCCACGTCCGCTGGCCGCCACTCGCGCAGCACCAGTCGCTCCGTCTCGATGACCGGGACGACCATCAGAGGCGAAAGACCGGCAGGAGCCGGGTCTCGTGCTCGGCGTCGATGCGCGCGACCACCTCCACGTGCTCCTCCAGCCCGGACCCCCGCAGCTTGGTGGCCAGCAGCTCGTCGACCTGGAAGATCCCCGAGGAGTTGTTCATCGCGATCTCGATCGTCACCGCCTTCTCGTCCCCAGCGCGGATCTCGACGGAGTCGATCGCCACCGCGGACAGCGAGTGGATGTTCGGCCGGCCCTGCTCGAAGGGCACGCGCGAGCGGCCCTGGGCCAGATCGAGCGCGTCGGCCACGCGCACGATCCCCGCCTCGGGCGTGAGCGGATCGCCGCGGCGGCGGTGACCGATCACCGCGTGCAGCGCCTCGGCCACCACCACGGTGCGCTCGGGCTCGTCGTAGATGTCGGCCAGCAGGACCGGCAGCCGCTCGGCGGCGAGGAACAGGGAGAAGGCCTCGTGGTCGGTGCGGTGGATCGACATGCCGGTGTCGTGGAACAGGCACCCGGCGGCGACCACCACCTCGGCGTCGTGCTCGCGCATCAGGTGATCGGCGGTCATGGCCGGCACCAAAGCCCGCTTGAACAGCAGCCGCGCCAGGCGCAGGGCGATGTTCAGCACGATCCGCACGTGTACCCACGAGTGGTCGGACATCCCCAGCCGCGTGGCGAACACCTGCTGCATGTGCCACCAGGCGCGCAGGCGCTCGTCGGCGTTGGCGGCCTCGATCAGCGCCTCGAGCCTGCGGTTGCCCCGCGTCGGTGCGCTCAGGGCCACGCCCTCGATCGCCTCGCGGGGCGCCACGGGCCCGGCGCTCGGTGCGGCCGGCGATTCGTCCATCGTCCTAGCGTGACTCATGCGGCGGCCGGGTAACGTCAAGGCTGTGAGGGAGCCCCTGGTGGACGGCCACGGACGACGGATCGGCGACCTGCGGGTGTCGGTCACCGACCGCTGCAACTTCCGCTGCCAGTACTGCATGCCCGCCGAGGGGCTGCCGTGGCTGGAGCGCGACCAGGTGCTCTCCTTCGAGGAGATCGAGCGGCTGGTGGGCCTCCTCTCCGAGATGGGGGTGACCGACCTGCGCCTGACCGGCGGCGAGCCGCTCGTGCGCCGCGACTTCCCCAAGCTCGCGGGAATGCTTGCCGCCGTCCCGGGGCTCCAGGATGTCTCCCTGACCACGAACGGCTACCTGTTGCGCCGCGATGCCGCCGCCCTGGCCGTGGCAGGCGTTCGCCGCATCAACGTCTCGATCGACTCGCTCCAGCGAGACCGCTTCTTCGAGATGACCCGCCGCGACTCCCTGCCCCAGGTGCTCGACGGGCTCGAGGCCGTGGCCGAGATCCCCGAGCTGCGTCCGATCAAGGTCAACGCCGTAGCCCTGCGCGGCTTCACCGAATCCGAGGCGATCCCGTTCGCCCGCTTCGCACGCGAGCGCGACTTCGAGGTCCGCTTCATCGAGTTCATGCCCCTGGACGGCGACGCCAGCTGGAGCGCCGACCAGGTGCTGACCGGCGACGAGCTCCGTCAGATAATCCACGCCGCCTACCCGCTCGAGGAGCTGCCTCGCGAGCCCTCCGCCACCGCGCGCGTGTTCCGCTTCGCCGACGGCGAGGGGCAGATCGGCTTCATCAACCCCGTGTCCGAGCCCTTCTGCTCGGACTGCAACCGCATCCGCCTGACCGCCGAGGGCAAGTTGCGCACCTGCCTGTTCTCGCTGCACGAGACCGACCTGCGCGGCCCCCTGCGGGCCGGCGCGAGCGACGATGACCTCGAGCAGATCGTGCGCGACGCCGTCTGGCGCAAGGAGCTCAAGCACCGGGTGGGCGAGAAGGGCTTCCGTCAGCCCGCCCGCACCATGAGCGCCATCGGGGGCTGACCCCCGGCGGCGACGCTCAGCGCTTGCGCTTGGACGCCACGACGCCGGCGTAGCGCAGGTAGGCGCGCAGGGTCTTGGGACGGCCGATCGTGCGACGCGAGGTCACGGCCCAGAAGCGCACCCGGCCCCCGCGCGTCCCGATCAGTCGCGGGCTTCTGGGGTTCGCCCGCACCAGCGAGCGGCCCATCGCGCGGCGGCGCGAGTAGGCGCGGCGGATCACGCGCGAGGCGTTGCCCGGCCGGACGCGGCGGTTGCCGTGACGAGGCGCCGTGGTGCTCACGAGCGCGACCCGGCCCTTGCGGTCGAAGGCGGCCGACACCGTGCCCTTGCCTCCCTTCACGCACCAGCGCCAGGAGCGCTTGGTCCGCCGGCGCGGAACGGGCACGCGCCGGGCGAGGGCCTTGCGGGTGAGGCCCAAGCGCACGCGGCCGATGTTGCGGGGCCCGATCGGCGACCGGCGCGCGAGACAGCCTCGGCCGGCGAAACCGCCGGCGCCGGAGGGCCACACGTCCTTGTCCACGCGCAGGTTGTAGAAGCCCGTCGGCCCGTCGCTGAACCAGACCTCACGCCGAGCGGGGACGATCGCGGGCTTGGACATGGCGTAGGCGCTGCCGTCGTAGCCGTTCTCGAGCCGCTGCTTGGCCGGCGGCACGTAGTAGGCGATCTCCTTGGGCTTGGTCAGATCGCTGATGTCGAAGACGCGCAGGCCCGAGGCGATGAACGAGCAGGCCACGACCGTGGGGTCGACCGCCTTGTCGAAGTTGCAGTAGTGCGCGGCGTAGCCCTGCACGGGGCTGGTTGTGCCCGGATCCCCGTTCGCCGCCTTGTGGTCGGCGGGCTGATTGACCTGCAGGCGCAGGTTGGCCACCGAACGCGGTGCGCGCTCGTTGGACATGTCGATGATCCGCCCGGCCCCGACCGCGTCCTTGTCGCCGCCGCCGGAGGTGCCCGCGGTGTACTCGTCGAACTCCAGGATGTAGGGCTTCCCGTGCTGGGTGAACGGGATCGCGTTCTGGGGGATGGAGGCGGCGCGCCAGGTGAGCCGGCTGATCTCGCGCGCCTGCGGGTTGGGCTTGCGGGCCTGGATCTCGCTGGTGTCGAGGGTCAGCATGTTTCCGCCGGGATCGGCCATGTAGGCGCGGTTGCCGTCGTTGCTGAGCGTCAGGCCGTGCACCGTCTCGTTGCCCTGCCAGACCGCGTGCGGGTTCTTGGGGTCGGTCGTGTCCACGGCGGTGACCGACTTGGTCGCCGTGCTCGTGGCGTAGAAGGTCTTGCCGTCGGCGCTGAAGCCGCTCTCGTGGCCCAGCCGGGCCACGAGCTTGGAGGACTGAAGCACCGGGTGGCGGCAATCGGCGTGCGCGTCGTAGATCGAGACCAGGCCGGGGTAGGTCGAGGGGTTGCCCAACACGGCGGCCAGCAGCCCGCGCTTCGGGTTCAGGTTCAGCGACTCGTGGGGCGACAGCATCGGCGCCTCGGTGAGCGTGTCGGTCTGCACGGGGTGGGCCGGGTTGGACATGTCGAGCACCGCGACTCCCTGCGAGTCGCCCGACAGCTTCACCGCGTTGGTCGGGAACAGCAGCGCGGTGTCGTAGAAGGCGCACTCCCGGCCGGTCGTGTCGATGTAGCGCAGCACCTTGAAGCCGCCGGAGGTGCCCTGGTGGGCGACCAGCGAGACGTTGCAGTGCAGATCGTTGGCCGACGAGCCGGCCGGCACCCGGCCCTGGATCCCCGGCTCGGGGTGCGAGCCGGGCCCGCACTTGGCCCGCGGTGTAGCGGTGAACGGCGGCTCGGGCCGCGTCACGATCGGCGCCGGCGCGGGTGTCTGCCCGCCGCCCTCGCTCAGGGCGAGCAGGTCGTTGAGCGGGGTGAGCGCACCGCTGGCGCTCAGCGCGGGCAGCGCGAACACGATCAGCGCCACGACCGGCAGCAGCACTCTCCACAGCCGGCCCGTCCTCCGCCCCGTCTCCCCGTCGCGTCCCCGCACGTGACGAAAGTAACACGGGAGACCCGATCCGGCGCCACCCACGGACCCTCGGCGCGTCGATCAGACTGGGAGGGTGGCCTGCCGACTCACCATCCGCGCCGGCGCTCGCGTCGAGCGCGAGCGCCACCGCGGTTTGGGCGATGCCTTGGCGGCACTCGAGGCCCGGGCCGACGAGCTGGCCGGCTCGGCCCCGGCCCACGCGATGGGCGGCAGGGCCCTTCGCCGCTTCGAGCCGGTGCAGCAGGTGATCGGCCGGATCGAGCTGCGTGGCGACGACGGGGTCCGCGGCGGCGTCGACGTGCGCGGGGACGGCTCGGTGGAGGCGTTCACCGGACGCATGCGGCGGACGCTCGTCGACCAGCGCCCGGGCGAGTCGCCCTACGAGGCGCTGGCCCGCGCGCTGGCGCTATAACGAGCCCATGGCCGGCCAGGACGGATACGTCGGGCGCCGGGTCGACCTGCCCCGCGGCGCCGAGCCCCCCCTGCGCGTCTTCGTGAACGGCATCCGCCAGCAGGAAGGAAGCGACTACGCGGTCGAGGGCGACCACCTGCTGTTCACGCGCGACCTGGTGAAGGAGCGCGTGGGGTTCTGGCGATGGACAGCCATGTTCTTCGCCCTGTTCGGCTCCTACGGGCGAAACGACTCGGTCGACGTGCACTACCGCGCCGGGGGCCGCGAGCAGGTGGCAGCCGGGCTTCAGGTCGAGCCGGCCGACGACGCCGGCTGACGCGCCAGGGCGCGGGCCACCGACAGTACCGCGCGCTCGTGGCGGCTCACCGACGCCGCCGACAGCCGCCCCGCGGGCAGCTCCACCACGAAGGCCGACCCTTCCGGGAAGCGCCGGTTCTGCCACCGCGTCGCGGTGCCCGACAGCGCGCCAAGCGTGCGCCACGGCAGGCCGCCGCGGCGCGCGTACAGGCGGGTCAGCGCCCGCCTCCCGTCGCCCCCGTCCACCAGGCGCAGGTGCTGGTGGTAGGTGATCGTGGCCTGAGGCCGTTCGCGCTTCACGAGCGCGGCCAGAGCACGGGACTCGGGCTCGGAGAAGGGCACGGCGCCGGGAAAGTAGGTGCTGAAGGGAAAGCCGCCGCGGCGCCAGCCCACGCCGAAGTTGCGGTTCAGATCCACGCCGTGGGCGTTCTGACGGGTTCCGGCGGCCGCGCCATCGGGGTCCAGGTCGTCCACCAGCAGGAGCTGGACGCCCTTCGGCGGCCGAGCCCGGCGTAGCGCCCGCGCCACCGGCCTCCCGGCCAGCTCGCTGCCGTGGATCTCTCCGATCACGAGCAGCTTGCGCGGGGCGGCGGGCTCGCCCACCCGGCGCAGGCGGATGGGCCGGCCCCGCACCGAGCGGCCCACCACGGTGACCGAAGCCTGCGCCACGGGCGGCGCGTGGGGCGGGGCGGGGACCATCGGGGCAACGTATCCTGTGGCGCCATGCGCATCGACCAGATACTCGAGCGGCTCGACCGGCCCGTCTTCTCGTTCGAGTTCTTTCCGCCCAAGACCGACGACGGCTTCGAGACGCTGCGCAACACGCTGGACAAGCTGCGCCACGACGCGCCCGACTTCGTGTCGGTGACCTACGGGGCACTGGGCACCACGCGCGACCGCACGCTGGACATCGTCAAGTGGATCAAGCAGGAGCTCGACATCGAGGCGATGGCCCACTTCACGTGCGTGGGCGCCACGCGCGAGGAGCTCACCGAGACGCTGCGCGAGATGGAGTCCTCCGGGGTGAACAACGTGCTGGCCCTGCGCGGCGACCCGCCCCAGGGCGAGGACGAGTGGAAGCCCACGCCCGGCGGGCTGCTCTACTCGACCGAGCTGATCGAGCTCCTCCACGAGAGCTTCGACTTCGCCGTGGGCGCCGCGGCCTTCCCCGAGGTGCACCCCGAGGCCGAGAGCCCCGAGGCCGACATCCGCTTCCTCAAGGCGAAGCAGGACGCCGGCGCCTCCTTCCTGATCACCCAGCTGTTCTTCGACAACGACTTCTACTTCGACTTCGTGGCCAAGGCCCGCGACGCCGGGATCAGCGTGCCGATCATCCCGGGGATCATGCCGGTGACCAGCGTCCAGAACATCAAGCGGATCACGGAGCTGTGCAAGTCCGAGCTGCCCGACTCGTTCCAGCACGAGCTCGAGCGGCGCGAGGACGACACCCAGGCCGTGCAGGACCTAGGCGTGGCCTACTCGACTCTGCAGTGCGTGGACCTGCTCTCACGCGGGGCACCGGGAATCCACTTCTACACGCTCAACCGCTCGCCGGCCACGCGGGCGATCCTGGCCGCGCTGCGGGCGGCGAAGCCCTGGACCCGGGCCGAGCAGCCCGTCTGATGCTCGAGCAGGACAGGGCATCGTGCCCTGTCCTGAAACGGCTAGGCCGCAGCTAACCCCTCCGCCAGCGCTCCGGGTCCGCGCCGTCGACCGGCTCCGCTTCACCTCTGCTCTCCAGATGCTGCAGGTACGCCAGCGTCTCCGACAGCCCCCAGGAGACCAGCATCGGGTTGAGGTCCTCGGTCTGCATCAGCTTGGGCACGATCTCGTAGGGCGTGAGCGCCTCGGCGGCGATCGCGTCGCGCACGCGCCCCATCCGCTCGTGGACCGCGCGCCGGTTGGCGCCCACCAGGCCCGGCAGGTCGCGCACCGGCTTTCCGTGGCCGGCCAGGATCAGGTCGGTCGGCAGCTCCTCCACCACGTCGAGGCTGTCCAGGTACTCGCCCGCTGGGTCCGGCGTCCAGCCGTAGTCGTAGTAGAGCGACACCCGCCCGAGCACGTGGTCGCCCGAGACCAGGAGCTTGCGGTCGGGCTGGTGCAGGACCACGTGCGAGGGCGCGTGGCCCGGGGTCTCGTAGACCTGCCACCGCCCCAGGTCGGTGTCCACCTCCACGCCGGGCAGCAGCTCGCGGTCGGGCTCCACGAGCTCGGCCACCCCGCTGCCGCCGCCCTTGCGCGCTTCTCGGGCGCGCTCCACCGACTCCGCGGGCACGCCGCTGGCCAGCGCCACCTCCATCCGCCGCTCGACCTGGGCGTCGGGGTCCTCCACGTTCTTTCGCATGTGCTCGAGGTTGGGGTGCATCCACAGCTCGCAGCCCGATGCGGCGATGATCGGCGCGGCCATGCCGTAGTGGTCGGCGTGGGCGTGGGTGCAGACCAGCAGCTGCACGTGGTCCAGGCGCAGGCCGGCCTGGTGCAGCGCCAGCTCCAGCTGGGCCAGCGAGCCGGGCTGGTGCATGCCCGTGTCGAACAGCACCACGCCGCTGCCCGAGGCCACCGCATAGGCGTTGCCGTGGGGCACGCCGGGCCACGGCAGGGGGAGACGCAGGCGCCAGACGCCCGGCATCACGCGGTCGGCCCGGGCCACCTCCTTGCGCCGGCGCCGGTGCGTCTGGGCGCGGTGTCGGTCCTCGGCCACGCCGCCACTCTTTCACGCGCCCGCGGGCATAACCTTGCCCCAATGTCTGCCGCAACCCGCGCCGGGTAGAGTGGTTCGGGCAGTAGATGGCCACCCAGCAGACCACCGTTCAGATCCAGATGCCGGCGATGGGCGAGTCGGTTTCCGAGGGAACCGTTCTCGAGTGGCTCAAGCAGGTCGGTGACACCGTCGCCGTCGACGATCCGCTGGTGGAGATCTCCACCGACAAGGTCGACGCCGAGGTTCCCTCCACCGCGGCCGGGGTGATCTCCAAGATCCTCGTGGCCCCCGATGACACGGTCACCGTCGGCCAGGTGCTGTGCGAGATCGAGGCCGGAGACGCCCCCGCTCCGGCGGCCGAGAACGGCGCCTCCTCTTCCAACGGCGACTCCACCCCGGCCGAGGTCGAGGAGACCGGCGACACCGCCCCCGCCGAGATCGTCGACGTGACCCTCCCCGAGATGGGCGACTCGGTGGCCGAGGGCATCCTGCTCGAGTGGCTGGTCAAGGTCGGTGACTCGGTCTCCAAGGAACAGGGGCTGGCCGAGATCTCCACGGACAAGATCGACGCCGAGCTGCCCTCGCCGGTCGACGGCACCGTGGTCGAGCTGCTGGCCGAGCCCGACGACACCATCGCCGTGGGCGCCGTGCTCCTACGCATCGAGGCGGGCACGCAGGCCAAGACCGTCTCGCCCGCAGCGAAGGAGACCGCAGCCAAGCCGGCCGCCGAGGCGCCCTCGGCCCCTGCCACCTCCGCCGGCAACGGCGATGCCAACGCCACCCCCGTCGCGGCACGCATGGCCGCCGACCAGGGCGTCGACGTCTCCGCCCTCACCGGCACGGGCCCGCGCGGGCGGGTGACAAAGGCCGACGTGCAGAACGCCGGCGCGGGCAGCGGGAACGGCTCACCGCCGGCCTCCTCGCCCGCTGCACCGGTGCCCGAGGGTGCCGAGATCAAGCCGATCCGCGGCCCGGCGGCCACCCTGGTCCGTTTCATGGACCAGAGCCGGTCCATTCCCACGGCCACCTCCTTCCGCACACTGTCGGTCGACCGCCTCGCCTCCCAGCGCGCCGAGCTGAAGGCCGCCGGCAAGAAGCTGTCCTTCACGCACCTGATCGCCTGGGCGATCGTGCGCGCGGCCGCCGACGACATGCCGGTGATGGCCAACTCGTTCACCGAGCTGGACGGAAAGCCCCAGCGCGTGACCCCCGCGGCCGTGAGCCTCGGCCTGGCCGTGGACGCCGAGCGCAAGGACGGCACCCGTACCCTGATCGTGCCCGTCATCCACGCGGCCTCGGAGATGACCTTCGACGCGTTCGCGGCCGCCTACGACGAGGCGGTGTTCGGCGCGCGCGACAACAAGCTGGGCCCCGACGCCTACCAGGGGGCGAACATCACGCTCACCAACCCGGGCGGCATCGGCACGATCGCATCCGTGCCGCGGCTCATGCCGGGCCAGGGCACGATCGTGGCCACGGGCTCGATCGCCTACCCGCCCGGGCTCGAGGGGGTCGACCCGGTCCGGCTCGAGGAGCTCGGCGTGTCCAAGGTGATGACGATGACGTCCACCTACGACCACCGGGTGATCCAGGGTGCCGAGTCAGGCGCCTTCCTCAAGCGGATCGACGAGCTGCTCTCCGGCGCCGACGACTTCTACGTGCGCGTGTTCTCCGCGCTTGGCCTCGAGCACGACCGCGTCGCCGGCTCCGGCCGCGGCGCTGCGGTCACCTCGGCCGAGCCCGTGCCCGCCACCACCACCCCGGCCGCCTCGGGTGCCGTGGACGAGGCGCTGCTCCAAGCCGTGCAGGCCGCCACCTCGGTGGTCAAGGCGCACCGCATGCAGGGCCACCTGGCCGCGCGCCTGGACCCGCTGGGCTCCGTGCCGCGCGGTGACCCCGCGCTGGAGCCCGAGTCGGTGGACCTGACCCCGGGGCTCATGGAGCGCATCCCCGCGTCGGTGCTGCGCGTGGCCGTGCCCGGGCGGACCTTCGCCGAGGCGCTGCCCCACCTCAACGAGACCTACTGCGGCACGATCGCCTACGAGATCGAGCACATCGCCGGGCCCAACCGGCGCGTGTGGCTGCGCCGGGCGATCGAGACGGGCCAGTACCGGGTGGAGCCGAGCAAGGAGGAGCGCCTGCGCCTGCTGCGGCGGTTGTCCGAGGTCGAGGCCCTGGAGAACTACCTGCACAAGGCATTTTTGGGCAAGAAGCAGTTCTCGATCGAGGGCCTGGACATGCTGGTGCCGATGCTCGACGAGACGATCGAGTTGACCAGCGACCGCGGCGCCCGCGAGGTGGTGCTGGGGATGGCCCACCGCGGCCGCCTGAACGTGCTCGCCCACACCGTGGGCCGCCCCTACGAGTCGATCCTGGTCGAGTTCGAGGGCGAGCAGACGCTGTCGGCCGACACCGCCGCGCCCGAGGGCGGCACCGGCGACGTCAAGTACCACTACGGCGCCAAGGGCACCTACAAGACCCAGCAGGGCAAGGACGTGACCGTCCGCCTCGCCCCCAACCCCAGCCACCTGGAGTACGTGAACCCGGTGATCGAGGGCAGCGCGCGCGCCGACCAGACCTCGCGAAACGGTCACGAGCTCTCCCACGACCCGAGCGTCGTGGTGCCGGTGCTGATCCACGGCGACGGCGCTTTCCCGGGCCAGGGCATCGTGGCCGAGACGCTGAACCTCCAGGCACTGCCCGGCTACTCCACCGGCGGCACGATCCACCTCATCGCCAACAACCAGCTGGGCTTCACCACAGACCCTTCGGACTCGCGCTCCACCCGGTACGCCTCGGACCTCGCCAAGGGCTTCGACATGCCGATCGTCCACGTGAACGCCGACGACGTCGAGGCCTGCATCGCGGCCGTGCGCCTGGCCGCGGCCTTCCGCAACGAGTTCGGCCGCGACGTGCTGATCGACCTGGTCGGCTACCGCCGCTTCGGCCACAACGAGACCGACGAGCCGGCCTACACCCAGCCGCAGATGTACGAGGCGATCAAGCACCACCCGCCGGTGCGTGAGGTCTACGCGAAGCAGCTCGAAGAGGCCGGGGTGGTGTCCGCCGAGGAGGCCGAGCGGCTGGCCACCGAGGCCTACCAGCGCGTCTCCGATGCCCACGCCCAGCTCAAGGAGACGATCGCCGGGCCGCCCGACACGGGCCGCTACGAGCTGGACACGACCATGAGCCGGGAGCCCAAGACCACGCTCCCCGAGGACACGCTGCGGTCGCTGAACGAGCAGCTGCTGCGCGTGCCCGACGGCTTCCACGTGCACCGCAAGCTCAAGCCGTTCCTGGAGCGCCGGCGCGAGGCGGCCGCCGAGGGCGGGCGTGTGGACTGGGCCCACGCCGAGTCGCTGGCCTTCGCCTCGCTCCTGGCCCTGGGCGTGCCCGTGCGCCTGACCGGCCAGGACACCGAGCGCGGCACCTTCTCGCAGCGCCACCTGGTGCTGCACGACGCCGAGGACGGCCGGCGCTTCACCCCGCTGCAGAGCCTGCACACCGCCGCCGCGCCGTTCGAGCTCCACAACTCGCCGCTGTCCGAGCAGGCCTGCGTGGGCTTCGAGTACGGCTACAGCGTGGCCGACCCCGACGCCCTGGTGCTCTGGGAGGCCCAGTTCGGCGACTTCGTCAACTCGGCCCAGGTGATCCTCGACCAGTTCCTGGTGTCGGGTCTGGCCAAGTGGGGCGCGACCTCGCGGTTGAGCCTCCTGCTGCCCCACGGCTACGAGGGCTCGGGGCCAGAGCACTCGAGCGGCCGGGTGGAGCGCTTCCTCCAGGCCTGCGCGGAGGGCAACATGCGCGTGGCCAACTGCACCACGCCGGCCCAGTACTTCCACCTGCTTCGACGCCAGGCGCTGGTGTCCAAGGCGCGGCCGCTAGTGGTGATGACCCCCAAGAGCCTGCTTCGGCTGCCGGCCGCGACCTCCACCTTCGAGGAGCTTTACGAGGGCGGCTTTGCGCGCGTGCTCGATGACCCGATCATCGAGGACCGCGACAAGGTGACCAAGCTCGTGCTGTGCTCGGGCAAGGTGTACTACGACATCGCGGCCCACGAGGACCGCCCCTCGGCCGACCACATCGCCGTCGCACGGGTGGAGATGCTCTACCCCTTCGCCGAGGACGACCTGCGGGAGCTGATGACCAGCTACCCCAACCTCGAGCGCGTGGTGTGGGTGCAGGAGGAGCCGCGGAACATGGGCGCCCGCGCCTACATGCGCCGCCGAATGGCGGCCATCCTGCCCGAGCGCCTTCACTACTACTACGTGGGCCGCCAGCTGCGGGCTGCGCAGTCGGAGGGCTACGCCGCCGCGCACCGCAAGGAGCAGGCCCGGATCGTGCGCGTGGCGCTGGACCTGGAGGACGACGTGCTCGTGCGCGACGCCTCCGCCGAGCGACCCAAGCTCTAGCTAGTACCCGCCCGGGTGGCGAGCCACGAACGCGTCCGAGCGGCGCAGCGTCTTGCTCCAGCGGGGACCCGTCCCCGGCCCGGGGGCGTTCGGGTCGTGCATGGAGGTATCGAACCGGAACCCGGCGATCACCACATATGTGTGGCCGCCGTGCGCGTACACCGTGATCCAGCGCCCCGGTCCCCCGCGACCCCAGCTCATCAGGGCGCCCGAGGCCATCGGCGAGCTCAGGAAGCGGCCCCCGTGGAGGGCGTAGGAGACGGCGCCGGAGCAGTCGTAGCCCGGGGCGAGGCTGCGGCTGAACGACCCGTGCCCGCCACCCCAGACGTAGGGCTTACGCACGATCCGGTTGGCCGCCGCGATCGCGCGCTTCACCCGACGCGGTGCGGCGGCCGGGGCGATCACCCGGCCGTCCACCAGCTTGGCCTTCTTGGGCGGCGGCGGGGGCGGCTGGAAGGTGGCGCCGCCCGTGCTGGCCGCCGAGGCGGTGGCCGCCGCGAAGGCGAGGGTCGACAGCGCGGCGGCGAGCGTGCGCGCGAGCAGGGTTGTGAGGCGGTGATCGTTCATCTCTCTCGACCGCCTGCGGGGTTAGCTGTCGGGCTCGCGCTGAAAGAGCTGCGCGCCTCCCAGAGACTGGGAGGTTCGCCCCATGGACCAGAGTGGGTCCCCCGCTCCGCGAATGCACGCGGATTCGGCGTTGGGGGTTCAGAACACCCGTTTCCGGGAAAGGTTGCGCGGTCTTTTCTCGGGCGCTAGCGCTTGTTGCGTTGGCCACGAGCCATCTGGCTCGCGATCTTGCTGGCGCCCAGCCTGCGCTGGCCCGCCGCCACGGGGCCCGGGGCCAGACCGGCCGCCATCGCCCCTATCCGCAGGGACAGTGGCGCCACGTCGACCTCGGGCTTGTCGCGATCGATCCCCCGGAGGACCCCCGCGGCCACCTCGTCCGGGGTGCGCGTGCCCACGCCCGGCGGGAGCTTGGTGGCGCTGTCGTGGAACATGCCGGCGTCGCGGATGAAGCCCGGGAAGACGGTGGTCACTCCCACCCCGGTCCCGGCCAGGTCCTCGCGCAGGCCCAGCGCGAAGCCGCGCAGGCCGAACTTGGTGGCCGAGTACAGCGAGCCGCCCGGGCTGGCGGTCTTGCCCGACAAGGACGAGATGAACACCAGATGGCCGGACTCCCGGGCCACCATCGGCTGGGCCAGCTCGCGCGCCAGGTGCAGCGGCGCGCGCAGGTTCACGTCCAGGGCGCGGTCGACCTCCTCGCCGCTGAAGTCGTCGTAGGCCCCCGAGGCCGGCAGCGCGGCGTTGGCCACGAGCACGTCGACCTGGCCCGCGCGGCCGGGCAGCGCGTCGACATCCCCCCGATCGGCCAGGTCGGCCTGCACCACCTCGACGCGGTCGCCCAACTCGGCGCGCAGCTCGTCGAGCACGTCCAGGCGCCGGGCGGTGGCGATCACGGTGGCGCCGCGGGCGTGCAGGGCGCGGGCGATGGCCAGGCCGATGCCCCCGGAGGCGCCGGTGACCAGTGCGCGACTGGCGTT
Organism: Solirubrobacterales bacterium; assembly: GCA_038202855.1. Taxonomy (GTDB): domain Bacteria; phylum Actinomycetota; class Thermoleophilia; order Solirubrobacterales; family Thermoleophilaceae; genus JAAYBF01. Next base: position 3,106 of record JBBREO010000009.1, on the reverse strand, counting down.
TAGGTCGACGGACATCGGTCCACCCTATGTCAGCGTGGCCGCCGCCGCATGTGACGTCCGCCACGAATTGGCGCGCCGGCCACCCCTAGCCGGGCTAGGGTCGGACGACGTCCGCGAAGCGAGTAGAGGGAGATCACCATGCCGATTCCGACCGAGACCGTCGGGTCGCTGCCGCGCCCGAGGAAGCTCCAAGACGCCTACGAGGAGCTCGACCAGGGCAAGATCGAGCTGTCGGACCTGCAGAAGCTGCAGGAGGAGGCGGCCAAGGACTCGATCCAGCGCCTCGAGCAGACCGGCGAGATCTACGTGAACGACGGCGAGCAGCGCGAGTCGAGCTTCGCCACCTATCCCCTCACAGACACGCTGGCCGGCACCGGCCTGGCCGAGAACCTGGCCGGCGACGGGCAGTTCTTCGCCATCTTCGACGACGGCCACGACCGCCAGCTGCCGCGCATCGTCAGCGGCCCCTTCCGCTACAAGCAGTACGCGTCCGAGTTCGTGAAGAAGAACAAGCAGGACGCCAGCAAGCCGGTCAAGCAGGCGGTCATCTCGCCCTCGATGATGATGCTGCTCTACCCCCTGGACGGCGAGCTCGAGGGCTACCCGCGCGAGCAGTTCCTCGACGACGTGGTCGACGAGTGCGAGAAGGACATCCGCCAGTGCTTCGAGGCCGGCGCCGAGCGCGTGTCGGTCGACTTCACCGAGGGCCGGCTGGCCAACAAGAACGACTCGCGCAACCCCTGGACGGGCAAGGACATGCTCCAGGACTTCATCGACCTGAACAACCGCCTGTTCGATCGCTTCTCGGCCGAGGAGCGCAAGAACATCGGCATCCACACCTGCCCGGGCGGCGACAACGACTCGGTGCACTCGAAGGAGGTGCCCTACGAGAAGCTGTTGACCAAGATGTTCCAGATGAACGCGGGCTACTTCCTGATCCAGTGCGCGTCGGAGGAGGACAAGGAGTCCGTCTACAAGCTCGTGGGCGAGAACTCGCGCGACGACGCCGAGGGCGTGCCCCAGATCTGCTTCATGGGCGTGATCAACCCGCTCAGCCCCGAGGTGGAGAGCGCCGAGGAGGTCCGCGACCGGCTGGTCACGGCGGCGAAGTACATCCCCAAGGAGCGCCTGGGGGCGACCGACGACTGCGGCTTCTCACCGTTCTCGCGCGATCTGAAGCCGGGCCACGGCGGAGACCCCGACTTCGCCCGCGACGTGGCGATGCAGAAGATCACCAACCGGGTGAAGGGCGCCCAGATGGCCTCCGAAGAGCTGGGGGTCTAGGCGCCGGTCGGACTGGACGGCGTGCGGGTGCAGTTCACCAGCCGCCAAGGACGAGGAGGTCTGGCCCAAGGAATACGATACCCGCGCCCGAAGCGATCCAGCAGGTCGACGCCTGGATCCGCACCGAGCGACCCCACCAGTCGCTCGGCTACCTCGTACTTGCCGAGTACCGCGCCGCGACGCTCGGCTCAACCTGTGCAACCCAGGCGGCCTGAAGTGTTAAACCCGCCGGCGCGACAGTACGGCTCAGCTGGCCTGAGGCTTGGTGGAGGCGAAGGCTGCGTCGACGCTGTTCGTTGGTCTGTTCGTTCTAGGCAGCGATGGCCGGCTGCTCGGGCTGTCGGCCAGGACGTTTGTGAGTGCGGCGACGACGTCGGGGGCGAACTGCGTGCCTGCGCAACGCCGGACCTCTGCGATGGCCTCCAGGGGGCTGCGGGAGCGGTCATAGGGGCGGGCGCTGGTTATCGCGTGGAAGGCGTCACAGACAAAGACGATTTGTGCCGCGAGCGGGATGTCGGTGCCGGCCAGGCCGTCGGGGTAGCCCCCGCCGTCCCAGCGTTCATGGCTGGCGCGCACGATCCGCGCGATCGGCTCGAGGGCGGGCGCGCTCACCATGATGCGCTCGCCGATGATGGTGTGGCGGCGCATGAAGGCCCATTCTTCGTCGTTGAGGGGGCCGGGTTTGCTGAGGATGGAGTCGGGGATCGCCATCTTGCCGATGTCGTGGAGCAGCGCGGCGCCGCGTACGTGTTCGATCGGGGTGTTCTCGAGGTCCAGGTACGCTGCGACGGATAGCGCGAGTTGCGCGACGTCGTCGCCGTGGAGGCTGAGCTCGGGGTTGCGCTCGCGCACGATCGCGAGCAGGGCGTCGGCGCTCTGGCGCCCAGCCCCGCGCCGGCTGGATGTCTTGGCGGCGTACATGCGCTCGTCGGCGATCCGAAGCAATTCGCTCTCGGCGCTGGTGCCGTCCAGCAGCGCGACGCCGAAGGAGGCGCCGATGTCGAAGCCCTCGCCGTGCTGCCGCATCGCCGCGGCGAGGCGTCCGGCGATTCGGTCGGCATCTGCCGAGCCGTCCAGTGGGGCGATGACGCAGAACTCGTCGCCGCCCATGCGGTAGGCGCGCGCTCCCGCGGGCAGTGCCGCCCCCAGCGCGCGGGCGATGCGGGCGAGCAGAGCATCGCCGGCCTGATGGCCGAACGAATCGTTGTAGGTCTTGAATCCGTCCAGGTCGAACATGACGAGCATCGTCGCTGTCTCGCCGGCGACGACGACGGCGTCGTGCAGATCTGCGAGCAGTCGCCGCCGGTTGCCCAGTTCGGTCAGCGCGTCGGTGGACGCCTCGTGCCGGCTGCGGCGCAGCATCGAGTGGTTGTCGTGGACGGAGATCGCCATCCGGCCCACCACGGTCAGCAGCCCGACGACGCAGGCCACCGTTGTTACCGCGTTTGCGTCGCCGAGGGCGAGCTTCGCGAGCACGCCGAGGGTCACAAGCGCGCCCAGCAGCGGGACCACCAGCGTCCGGGGTCCGTCGAGCTGATGCGTGCGGGCGCGCACGTCAGGGCGCCAGGCCGCGATCCCGATGAGCCACGCGGCCAGCAGCCAGCCGGCGTCGATGATCGTGCCGGCCGTGTAGGTGCCGGCCGCCGTCCGGGCGAGGAAGAGGCTGTCGGTGACGGTGAAGGCCGCGAACCCCGCCGCCAACAGCACCCAAGCCCGGTTTAGGCGCCAGCCACACAACGTCAGCACGACCACCACCATCGCCAACAGCACGAGATCGCCGACCGGATACGCGAGGTTCGTCACGACGGCCGCGAGTCGCTGT
>JBBREO010000008.1:0-51364 GCA_038202855.1 Solirubrobacterales bacterium | reverse complement strand
ATCAGCCGGTTGAGCTCGATGGCGTACTCCATCGGCAGCTCCTTGGTCACCGGCTCGATGAACCCGTTCACGATCATGCCGGCGGCCTCCTCCTCGCTCAGCCCGCGGGACTGGAGGTAGAAGAGCTGCTCGTCGGAGATCTTGCCGACCACGGCCTCGTGGGCCACGGTCACGTGCGGGTTCTGGATCTGGATGTCGGGCCAGGTGTCCGAGCGCGAGTAGGGGTCCATCATCAGCCCGTCGCACTGCACGTGGCTCTTGGAGCCCTGCGAGTTGTGGCCCATCCGGACCAGGCCGCGGTAGCCCATGATCCCGCCGTCCTTGGAGATCGACTTGGCCAGGATGTTGGAGGTGGTGTTCGGCGCCAGGTGCACGACCTTCGCGCCGGTGTCCTTCCACACGTTGCCTGAGGCCACGCCCACGTTGAGGTGGTCGGCGCGGGCGTGCTCGCCCATCAGGAACGAGCCTGGGTAGAGCATGACCTTCTTGGCTCCCATGGAGCCGCCAACCCACTCGACGGTGCCCTCGGCTTCCACGATGGCCCGCTTGGTGTTCAGGTTGAACACGTCCTTGGACCAGTTCTGGACGGTGGTGTAGCGCGCCTTGGCGCCCTCCTTGACGAAGATCTCCACCACGGCCGAGTGCATCGAGTTGGCCGAGTAGGTCTGCGCCGTGCAGCCCTCGATGTAGTTCACCTCGGAGCCCTCGTCGGCGATGATGAGCGTGTGCTCGAAGGTGCCCTCGCCCGAGCCCTCCATGCGGAAGTAGGCCTGGAGCGGGAGGTCGACCTTCACGCCCTTGGGCACGTACAGGAACGAGCCGCCCGACCACACCGCGCCGTGCAGCGCCGAGAACTTGTTGTCCTGCGGCGGGACGCACTTCTTCATGAAGTAGTCCTGGACCAGCTCGGGGCACTCCTGGATGGCCGAGTCCATCGACATGAACACGATCCCGAGGTCCTTGTACTCCTGCTTGAGGTTCTCGTAGACCGGCTCCTGGCGCCAGGTGCCCACGACGCCCGCGAGGTGCTCACGCTCGGCCTCGGGGATGCCGAGATCCTCGTAGGTCTTCTTCATCTCCTCCGGGACGTCGTCCCAGGAGTCGTAGCGGCCCGCGGTGGGGGGCGAGTAGAGCACGAGCTCGGACAGGTCGAGGTCGGACAAATCCACGCCCCAGGTCGGGACGGGCTTGCGCTCGAAGATCTCGAGGGACTTGATGCGCAGGTCACGCATCCACTGGGGCTCGTCCTTGATCTTGGACAGCTCGGTGATGACCTCGCGCGAGATCCCCTTCTTGGCTACCAGCTGGCCCTGCTCGTCCTCGACGATGGGGCTGGGCTTGGCGATTCGCGTCTTGTCGGTGGCTGCCATACGTCCTTTACGTCCGGGTCAGGAAAGTCCGCTCGCTGGGGTCGGATACCGATTGTACCGACCTGTACGCTCGGCGAATGAAGCTCTACGTCTGCTACGGGTTCATGAAGAACGTGACCACCACCGGGCGCCCCGGCGGGCACCCGTGCGGCAACGCGCTCGAGGCTCTGCGCGAGGCCGGGCACGAGCCCGAGGTCGAGGCCGTCGGCGGACTGGGACTCCCGCTGCTGGACCGCACCAGCGGCCGGCGCAAGGTCAAGGAGCTCACGGGCCAGTCGGTGGTGCCCGTCCTGCAGACCGATGCCGGCGAGCTGGTCTACGACTCGAAGAAGATCGTGCAGTGGGCGGGAGCCCATCCGGCCGGCGCCTGAGTCCGGCGCGGCGCCTAGAGCGAAGGCGCCAGCACGCGCTCCGGCGCTCGCAGCGGCTCGATCCTGGCCATCAGCGAGCGCGCGGCGCGCACGGCCAGTTCGCGGTCGTGGGTCAGCTGGAAGTCGAAGCGGCGGGCCATGTCCGAGCCACCCGTGTCGCCCAGGTCGCGGGCGCTGAACGCTGCGGCGAAGTGGGGTGCCACCACCGCGATGTCCCACTCCAGGGTAAGCGGGTCGCCGGCGTCGAGGTTGGCGCCGCGCACGCCGGAGGAGGGCTCGGTGGGCATGTCCTGGCCCAGCGCCCCCACGAAGGCGAGCGAGCCCGACAGGCGGCCGTAGAGGTCGGCCTGGCGCCCGGTGAAGTGGCGTGCGTGCTGGAAGGTGCTGATCAGCACCGCATTGTCGCCCAGGGCCTCGGCCTGGCGCTCCAGCTCGCGGCTGATCTCGAGGAGCAGGCGCTTGCTGCCCCGCCGCAGCGGGCGGTGCCCCTCGATCGAGCGGAAGGGGGTCAGGGAGTCCTCCACCGGCCGGGGGTCCAGGGGGATCGGCCGGCGCGGGTCGAGCGGATGATCGGGAAGCGGGCCGGGGCGGCCGTAGAACCAGCCCTGGCCGATCGATGCGCCCATCGCGCGGGCACGCTCGGCGTGCTGCTCGGTCTCGATGCCCTCGGCCACCACCAGGGCGCCCGTTCGCTCCGCGTGGGCGCTCACCGCGTTGTGCACCTGGGCCACCTCGTCGCAGGGCGGCTGCTGGGTCAGGCGCAGGTCGAGCTTGATCACGTCGGGGCGCAGGAAGGGCATCAGGGCCAGGGAGCGCCGATCGACTCCCACGTCGTCCAGGGCCAGGCCGATGCCGCGCTCGCGCAGGCGTTCGACCATCGGCAGCAGGTCGGCGGGACGAGAGGTCAAGGCGCGCTCGGTGATCTCGGCCACCACGCGCATTCCGGCCGGCACCGGGGCCCCGCGCGGATCGTCTTCGGACAGGTCCAGGCCCGCCGCCTCGGGCTCGATGTTCACGAACAGCGTGGCGGGGCTGCGCAGCCCGCCGGCGTGGGCGGCGCGCACCGCGGCGCGGCGGCAGACGCTGTCCAGCTCGGCCAGCCGCCCCTCGGCGCGGGCAGCGGCGAACAGCAGGTCGGGGCGCTGGAGATCGCCCTCGGGTCCGCGGGCCAGGGCCTCGTAGCCCACCGTCTCGCCGGAGTAGAGATCGACCAGTGGCTGGAAGACCGGGCGGATGAGCTTTTCGTCGATGATCCGCGACAGCTCGGAGGAGGGCACCCTTTCCGTATCGGAGGCTGTGCGTGGGGCTTTAGTGCCCGCGGTCCGGGGCGGACTCGCGGCGCCCCCGCAGCAGCCCGCCGAGCGCACCTGCGCCCACGCTGAACAGCGTCGTGAGGACCACCAGCGCGCCCTCGGGGTGGGGCAGAGTGGCCTTGGGGTGGGCGCCGGTGGCCGCCTTGGTGGCCAGGATGAACGCGCCGAAGAGCAGGCCCGCCCCGAGGCCGCGCAGCGCGCCCTCGCCCGCCCCTCGGTGCTCGAGCCCGGCAAGCACCGCGCCGGCGAGCGCCAGCACGGAGAAGGCAAGGTAGGCCGGCTTGGAAGCACCGAGCAGCAGGCCGGCCAGCACGCCGGCCGCGATCGGTCCGACCACCCCGAGGGCGATCTGGACCGACTGGGTCCGCTCCTCGAAAAGCGGTGGCCGCACGGCCGGGACGCTACTACTCGGGCCAGGACGCGTCGCCCGTGGCGGCGCCGCGCATCACCTTCAGGCTCAGCAGCGCGCACTTGCGCCGGGTGGGGGAGATGTCGATCCCCAGCAGGTCGAGCACCCAGTCCGCGCCCAGCGCCGCCACGTCGTCGGCCTTCATCCCGATCAGCTCCTCCGAGGCGATCGACGCCGACGCCTGGGAGATCGCACAACCCTGCCCGTGGAAGCGGAGGTCGGTGATCGTGCCTTCGGCGTCGGTGACGATGTGCACGCCCAGCTCGTCCCCGCACAGCGGATTGTGGTCGTGGTGCTCGAGGTCGTGGGGCTCGAGCGTCCCGAAGTTCCGCGGGTTCTTGTAGTGGTCGAGTATGTAGTCCCGGTACAGGGCGTCCATCAGAGCGCGAACACCTTCCGGCCCTCGTGCAGCTGCTCGATCAGCCGGTCCACGTCCTCGAAGGAGTTGTAGACGTGGAAGCTCGCCCGGGCGGTGGCCGACACGCCCATCTCGCGCATCAGCGGCTGGGCGCAGTGGTGCCCGGCGCGCACGCACACGCCCCCGCGGTCGCAGATCTCGGCGATGTCGTGGGGGTGCATCCCGTCGATCTCGAAGGAGATCACCCCTCCGCGTGAGTCAAGGTCCGACGTGCCGAACGTCCGCAGGCCGGGCACCTCGGCCAGGCGCTCGAGCGCGTAGCCGGTCAGCTCCCGCTCGTGCGCTCGCACGGCGTCCATCCCGAGGGCCGCCAGATAGTCGATCGCCGCGCCCAGCCCCACGGCCTGCGCGATCACCGACGTGCCGGCCTCGAACTTCCAGGGCAGGTCGTTCCAGGTGGAGGAGTCGAAGCCGACCGTGGCGATCATGTCCCCGCCGCCGAGGAAGGGCGGCATGGCGGCCAGCAGCTCGCGGCGGCCGTGCAGCACGCCCACGCCGGTCGGGCCGAGTGCCTTGTGTCCGGTCCAGGCGTAGAAGTCGGCGTCGATCTCGGCCAAGTCGACGGGCATCTGGGGCACGGCCTGGGAGGCGTCGATCACCGTGACCGCACCCGCGGCGCGCGCGCGTGCGGCGATCTCGGCCACGGGGTTGATCGTGCCGAGCACGTTGGACACGTGCGCCACGGCCACGAGCTTCACGCGCCCCTGGGCCAGCACCCCGTCCAACTCGTCGAGCGACAGGCGGCCGTCCTCGGACACGTGCAGGTAGCGCAGCGTGGCGCCCGTGGCCTGGCACAGCAGCTGCCAGGGCACGATGTTGGAGTGGTGCTCCATCTGGGTGATCAGCACTTCGTCGCCCGGGCCGACGTTCTCGCGGCCCCACGTGTAGGCCACGAGGTTGATCGCCTCGGTGGCGTTCTTGGTGAAGATCGTGGTGTCGGTCTGACCGCCCACGAAGGCAGCCACGCGCTCGCGCGCGCCCTCGAACAGCTCCGTGGCCTCCTGGGCCAGCCCGTACACGCCGCGATGCACGTTGGCGTTGGAGTGCCGGTAGTAGGAGTCCAGGGCGTCGAGCACCTGGCTCGGCTTCTGCGAGGTGGCCGCCGAGTCCAGGTAGGCCAGCCCGCGCTCGCCCGCGCCGCGGCCCTCGGTGAGGACCGGGAAGTCGGCGCGCACGTCGAGCGTGGGGGCGACCCGGCTCATCCCAGCTCGGCCCTTTCTCCGATGAACTCGCGCACCTGGTCGTCGGCCGCGAGCAGCTTCTGGGCGATCCGGCGCCGCACCAGCTCCTCCAGACCGTCGTCGTCCAAGCGCTGGACCACCTCCTCGAAGTAGCCCTCGACCAGCACGCGTACCGCCTCCGAGCGCGGCACGCCTCGGGTCATCATGTAGAAGATCTGGTCCTCGTCGAGCTCGCCCACGGTGCCGCCGTGCGAGGCCGACACGGAGTCGGTCTTCACGATCAGCGACGGGATCGCGTCGCCCTTGGCCTTCTGCGAGAGCAGCATCTGATGGGTCTGCAGGTAGGTGTGGGTCTCCTGGCAGTTCTCGATGATCTCGATGAGGCCCTCGTAGGAGGCCCGCGACGAGCCGGTCAGGGCGCCCTTCCAGACCGTGTCGCCGGCGGTGTGGCCCGCCTCGTGGCGATCGGTCGTGAACAGGTCGAGGTGCTCCTGGCCCTCGGTGAAGTACAGGCCGGTGTGGCGCATGTCAGAGCCCGGCTCGGCGGTGATGATGTCGAGCGTCTGCTTGGTAAGGCGCCCGCCGAGATGGATCGGCACCCAGGAGACGAAGGCGTCGCGGGCCACCTCCACGCGCTTGGTGGAGATGTCGTAGACCTCGGCCGGCCCCCAGTCCTGGAAGTGCGCCACCTTGGCCCGCGCGCCCGGCCGGGCGAACAGCTCGAACCCGCCGGCGTGTAGCGCCTGGCCCTCGAACGGCGTGCCCAGGTCGTACTCGCGCAGGGACACAGACGCGTGCTCACCCACCACCGCGAGCGTGCGCGCGTACTGCGCGGTGCCGGGCTCGTCGATCAGATAGACGACCTGGATCGGCTTGGCCACCTGCACGTCCTTGGGCACCCATACGAACGCGCCGCCGGTCCAGAAGGCCAGCGTGGCGGCGGTGAACTTGCCCTCCTGCGCCGACAGCCGCTTCCCGTAGAACTCCTCAACCAGGTCGGGGTGCTGCTCGGCGGCCTCCTCCAGCGAGGAGACGATCACGCCCTGCGCGGCCACGTCGGGCGCGATCCACGAGCGGATGGTCGTGGCGCCGCGCTGGACGATCAGTCCGCCCAGCTGGTCGTCCCCGATGTCCTCGGCCACGGTGGGCGGCAGCGCGTCGCCGTCGGCCAGCGGCTCGTAGCGGCGCGCCTCGAGCGCGTCCACGTCGAGGCCGCGCAGCGAGGTCGTCCAGAACCCCGAGCGCCGCCAGGTGGGCACGGGCTCGGCCTCGTAGGCCTCCAGCGCCTCGCGGCGCGACTCCTCTAGCCAGCTAGGAGGCATTCGCTGCGACCTCCTCGCGCACGAAGTCGTAGCCCTTCTCCTCCAGCTCGTCGGCCAGCTCGGGGCCGCCCTCGCGCACCATCCGGCCGTCCAACAGGATGTGCACGTACTCGGGCCGGACGTAGTTCAGGATCCGGGTGTAGTGGGTGATGATCAGCGTGCCCATCTCGGGACCGCGCAGCTTGTTCACCCCGTCGGAGACGATCCTCAGGGCGTCGATGTCCAGGCCCGAGTCGGTCTCGTCGAGCACCGCGATCTCGGGGCGCAGCATCGCCAGCTGCAGGATCTCGGCGCGCTTCTTCTCGCCGCCCGAGAAGCCCTCGTTGAGGTAGCGGGAGACGAACTCGCGGTCGATCTTGAGCAGATCGACGTTCTCGCGCAGCAGCTTGCCGAAGTCCTTGACCTTGATCGGCTCGTCCAGCTTGGCGTTCACCGCCATGCGCAGGAAGTTGGCCACCGACACCCCGGGGATCGTGGCCGGGTACTGGAAGGCCAGGAACAGGCCCGCGCGGGCGCGTTCGTCCGGGTCGGCCTCGGTGATGTCCTCGCCGTTGAAGAGGATCTGGCCCTCGGTGACCTCGTAGGTCGGGTTGCCCATGACCGTGTTGGCGAGGGTCGACTTGCCCGAGCCGTTGGGCCCCATCAGCGCGTGGGTCTCGCCCTTGCCCACCTTCAGGTCGACGCCGTGGAGGATCTCGCGCTCCTCGGTGCGCACGTGGAGGTTCTTGATCTCGAGGCTCATACGTTCAGGGGCTCCGGTTCGATTCGGGATGGGGCGGCGGGCGCGGGTCGCGCCAGGTCCGCCAGGGTCATGTCGGTGAGCGTGCGCACGATCGATCCCTGCACGCGCGTCCAGAGCAGCTTGGTGGGACACGGCTGGTGGTCGGGATCTCCCTCGCGCGCGCAGGTCAGGGCGCCGTCGGCCCCGCTGGTGATGCACTCGATCGGGGCGATCTGGCCCTCCAGCGCGCGCACGATCTCGGCCATCGTGATGGCCTCCGCCGGGCGCGCGAGCGAGTAGCCGCCGCGCGCGCCGCGCCGGCTCTCGATCAGGTCGGCCCGGCGCAACCGGGCCGCCAGGTGCTCCAGGTAGGCCTGGGGAAGGCCCTCGGCGTCGGCGATCGAGGCGAGCGAAGCCGGGCCGTCCGTCTCGGAACGGCCGGCGAGGTGCGCCATCACGCGCACGCCGTACTCGGCTTTGGTGGAGAACATCATCTTCTCGGCGCCTGGATGGCGCCTCCCTTCTCGGAACTGAGGACTGGATGTCCTCAGGGGCTAATACCTACCGCGCAGCTAGGTTAACGCCCGGCCGCGAGAAGGCGGAGATCGTGGGCTACCCGTTCGGGAGTGACCTTGTCGAGCGGGTAGCCGACCCGCTGGATCCCCTTCGGGTCGACCAGCACGAAGCGTGCGTTGTGCTCCTGGTCGTCGCGTTGGCCCGTGGCCGCGAACGCCCTCCACACGGGGGCCAGCTGGGCCCGCGAGCCCAGCGCCCAGGTAAGTCGTCCCGTCATCCGCTGCTTGGAGTTGAAGGCCTTGGCGTTTCGGCGCGTGTCGTTGGCCGGGTCCACGGACACCGCGAGAGCCGGCACGTCGTGGCCGAGATCGTTCAGCGCCCCCTTGATCTGCTGGGCCTGGGTGGGACAGCTGTCCCGGCAGGTGGAGTAGAGGAAGCTCACGATCACGGGCTTGCCGCGCAGCGAGCGCATCGCGACCCGCTTGCCGTCCTCGTCCCTCAGGGCGAAGTCGGGCGCCCGCAGCCCGTGCGGCAGCACCGCCCCCTCGAATCGGTCCGGCCCCGCCGACGCCTTCTTGTCCGAGGGCCGGGCGAGCGCCAGCACGCCGACGAACAGGAACACCACGGCCAGCATCAGGGCGACGGTCAGGCGGGGATTCACCCTCCCGAATCTAGAACGGCCTGGCCAAGCAGGCGCACCGCCTGCTCCAGTGCGGCCTCGTCGGCGCCCTGGCACTCGTCCGCAGCGGGGCGAAGCACCGCCGCGTGGCCTAGGGTTCGACCAGCCCGCGCCGGATGGCGTAGCGCACAATCTCCACGCGGTCGCGCATGCCCAGCTTGGCCAGCACGTTGCCGCGGTGGGACTCCACCGTCTTCTCCGACAGCTTCAGCGCGTCTGCGATCTGGCGGTTTGTGTAGGCCTCGGCGATCAGCTTCACCACCTCGAGCTCGCGAGGGGTCAGATCGTCGGCCGGCGCGCCCTCCTCGAGCCACTGGCGCATCAGCGCCTGCTGGGTGCGCGAGTTCAGGAATGTGCGCCCGCCGGCGACGGTGCGGATGGCCTCGATCAGGTCGGCGTCGGCGCCGCGTTTGGACACGTAGCCCGAGGCGCCGGCCTCCAGCGCCTCGAAGAAGTAGGCGTCGTCGTCGTGCATGGACAGCATCAGCACCGACAGGTCGGGCAGCTGCGCCTTGATCTGGCGGGCGGCGTGCAGGCCCGTCAGGCGGGGCATGGAGACGTCGAGCACGGCCACGTCGGGGTGCTGGGCCAGGCACCCATCGACGGCCTCGATCCCGTCCTCGGCCTCGCCGGCCACGTGCATGTCCACCTGGCGGTCGATGAGCATGGACAGCCCTGATCGGACTATCCCGTGGTCGTCCGCGATCAGGACCGAGATCACGGCAGCCTCAGGGTCACTTCGGTTCCGTGCCCCGGTTGTGAGCGCAGGTCCAGCTCGCCGCCCACCAGGCGCGCGCGCTCGGCCATGCCCTCGAGGCCGAGCCCGCCACCGCGGACGCCGACCGGGTCGAAGCCGGCGCCGTCGTCGGCCACACGCAGCTGGGCGCCCTCGCTCGCCGCGGTCAGGGCCACATCGACCCGCGACGCGCCGGCGTGGCGGCCCGCGTTGGCCAGCGCCTCCTGGGCGATGCGGTAGATCACCGTCTGCTTCTCGTCGTCCAGCTCGCCGGGGTCCCCTTCGGTCACCAACCTCGCGTCGATCCCCGTGCGCTCGCCGAAGCCGCGCACCTGGCTTTCGATGGCGGTGACCAGCCCGTGGTCGTCAAGCGCCGTGGGGCGCAGCTGGCGGGCAAGGTTGAGCAGTTCGTCCATGGCCTGGGCCGCGAGCCGCTTGAGCTCGGTCACCTCGGACCGCTGGGTCTCGGGGACTGCCTGGCTGAGCGCCTCGAGCCGCAGCAGGATGGCGGTCAGCGCCTGGTTGACCTCGTCGTGGAGGTCACGCGCCACTCGTCGCCGCTCCTCTTCTTGGGCGCGCAGCACGAGCTGTCCCGAGCGGCGCCGCTCCGCGTCCACGCGCTCGAGCAGCTCGGCGAAGGCGCGCCCGAGGCGGTCGATCTCCTCGACCGGGTTGCGGGGGATCGACAGCGTTCCGGGCGCCGTGGGGTCCACCCCCTCGACCTCGTCGATCAGGTGCTCCAGAGGTCCGAAGCGGCGCTGGAGCATCCAGATGTTCACAACGAAGGTCAGGAGCAGCAGCATCACGAGCACCAGCAGCTGCCAGTGTCCGTCTGCGCTGGACAGGTCGAGTCCGGCCACCAGGCTGCCCGCGACCAGGGTCAGGGTGACCAGGACGACGTTGGCCACCACCACCTGGCCGATGAGCGAGTCGTCGCGGCGTCTTGTCAGGCGAGCTCTCACGAATAGGGTCTCCACCCCATATCGGCAGAAGGCGCCATGCCCGACACTCTTGATCAGAAGCTTTGACGGTACGCCGCGAAGCCTTCTGCAGCAAAGGTCTGGGAAACCTGAACGGGGCGTCCTTCGGGGCGCCCCGTTTTTTGCCTTGTTGGCCGCTATCCTTTCTGAAGTATTGAATCCCGACCGGCTTTAGGAGTGAGATGGCAAGCGGCGCAGACCTGATCCGCAGGGCCAAAGAGCAGATCACGGAAGTGGACCCCAAGCAGGTCCACGACCTGCTGGAGAACCGCAACGGCACCGTGGTGGTCGACGTCCGCGAGCAGCAGGAGTTCGAGCAGTCCCACATCCCGGGCGCCAAGCACGTGCCCCGCGGCCATCTGGAGTCACGCATCGAGGGCGCAGCCAGGCCCGGCGACCACGTGATCCTCTACTGCGCGTCGGGCAACCGCTCGGCCCTTGCCGCCAAGACGCTGCAGGATGAGCTCGGCTACGGCGACGTCTCCTCGATGACCGGCGGGATCACGCTGTGGAAGGACCGTGGCTATGACGTCGAGGTCCCCCGCGCCCTGACGGCCGAGCAGCGCGAGCGCTACTCGCGCCACCTCCTCGTGCCCGAGATCGGCATCGAGGGCCAGCTCAAGCTGCTCGACGCCAAGGTGCTGCTGCTGGGCGCCGGCGGCCTCGGCTCGCCGACCGCCCTCTACCTGGCCGCGGCCGGCGTGGGCACGATCGGAATCGTCGACGACGACGTGGTCGACCTCTCCAACCTCCAGCGCCAGGTGGCCCACACCAACGACCGCATCGGCGAGCTCAAGGTCGACTCCGCCCAGAAGGCGATCAACGACATCAACCCCGACGTGGACGTGGTCAAGTACGCGACCCGCCTGGATGCCTCCAACATCATGGAGATCATCGAGGGCTACGACGTGATCGTCGACGGCGTGGACAACTTCCCCACCCGCTACCTCCTCAACGACGCCTCCGTGCGTCTGCAGATCCCCGTCGTCTCGGCCTCCATCCTGGGCTTCGACGGGCAGCTGTCGGTCTTCGCGCCCTACCAGGGCCCGTGCTACCGCTGCCTCTACCCGACGCCCCCGCCGGCCGAGCTCGCGCCCTCCTGTGGCGCCAACGGCGTGCTTGGCGCGCTGCCCGGAATCATGGGCGTGCTGCAGGCCGTCGAGGTGGTGAAGCTGATCACCGGCGCGGGCGAGCCGCTGATCGGGCGGCTCCTGCTCTACGAGGCGCTGGGCACCACGTTCACCAACCTCAAGCTGCGCCGCGATCCGGACTGCCCGATCTGCTCGCGGCCGCCGGAGGACATCTCCGAGGACGAGATGGGGGTCTTCCCGGACTACGAAGCCTTCTGCGCCGCGGCGGGCTAGTAGGGTCTCCGCCCCCATGCCGACAGCCAAGATCCCACCCGTTCTGCGCCCTTCCACGGGCGGTGAGAAGGAGGTCGAGGTGGCCGGTGCGAACGTGGGCGAGGCGCTGCGCGGCCTGGCCGAGGCGCACCCCGCGACCCAGGCGCAGCTGTTCGGCGAGGACGGCGCGCTGAACCGCTACGTGAACGTCTATCTCAACGACGAGGACGTGCGCGTGCTCGAGGGGCTGGACACCTCGGTGAAGGACTCGGACACGCTGGTGATACTGCCGGCGATGGCCGGCGGCCGCTAGCCGACTCCTGACTCGCGCAGACGCGTGACCGTGCGCTCGGGCTCGTAGGTGGCCTGCTCATAGCTGATGCGCACCACGCGGTAGTCGAGGTCGGTCAGCCGCCGGTCACGTCGCACGTCCGCGGTTCGTCGCCGGTCGCCTCGGTGGGCACGGGCGCCGTCGCTCTCGACGATCACTCGCGCGTCCGGCCAGAGGAAGTCGATCCGGTAGGTCGCAACCCGTTGCTGGCAGAGCGGCCGGGGTAGTCCGTTGAGATCGCAGAGCAGGACCAGCCGTTCCTCGAGCGCCGATTCGGTCCGCGTGCTGCCGAGGTCGTGCCCTTCCAGGGCCCGTCGGAGTGCGGCGGCTCCGGGCCGGTGGCGGTTTCGCGCAAGCGTCCCGGCCAGGTCCGGAGGCGCGGCACGGCCGAGGTAGAGGGCCTCGTCCAGCGCGCGTTCGAGACCGCGGGCGTCGAGGACTTGGGCGAGATCGAGCAGGGTGCGGGCCGACGTGGTGACCGGGATGCCGTCGCGGAAGAGTCGCTCCTCGGGAGCGATCGGGGCCTGGTGCAGCCGGATCCCGCGTCGCCTACGACGTCTCGCGGCGACGGTGACGTCGGACTCGGACCCCTCCGTCGCGATCAGTCCCCACGCCCGCCCGGCGGACCGGTGGCTCAGCGCCGCCCCGTCGCCGCTCGCGAGCACCGCAGCCAGCCAGCGGCCCTGATCGGACAAGCCCCGGCGTCCCAGCGCGAAGACGCCGCGATGGACGGCCACGAGCGTCCCGCGGCCCAGCCGGTCGTCGATCTGGTCGGGAGATAGCCCGGCGGCCCGGAGTCCTCGACGCGTGACTACGCCGTGTCGCTCGGCTCCGAGCGCCTCGATCGTCGCGTCGGGATGGGTCCGCTCACGTTTGCCGGCCATATGCCGGTAAAAGGTGACGCGCAACCCGTCCTCGCCCCCTCAAACCCCACTACACTTTCTGAAGCGATGGTTCCCCCGGCGCTCGAGAATCGTCCCTGCGGCGGTAAGTACGGCGACATCGTGCAGGCCATCGGCAACACACCTCTGGTCGAGCTCAAGCGTCTGAGCCCCAAGCCGGGCGTTCGCATCTACGCGAAGATGGAGTCCTACAACCCGACGGGGTCGGTCAAGGACCGGGTCGCGCGGGCGATGATCGAGGACGCCGAGGCCAAGGGCGCGATCGCCCCCGGCCAGACCATCCTCGAGCCCACGAGTGGCAACACGGGCATCTCGCTGGCCATGATCTGCTCGCGCAAGGGCTACCCGCTCAAGGTGGTCATGCCCGACAACGTGACCGCAGAGCGCACCCAGCTCCTGACGATGTACGGCGCCGAGATCGTCTACTCACCGGGTGAGCAGGGCTCCAACGGCGCGGTGGCGCTGGCGAAGGAGATGGCCGCCGCCGACCCGCACTACTACATGCCGTACCAGTATGGGAATCCGGCCAACCCCGACGCCCACTACTACGGCACGGCCCCCGAGATCTTGGAGGAGCTGGACGAGGTGACCGCCTTCGTGGCCGGTCTGGGCACCGGCGGGACGCTGATGGGCAACGGCCGCCGGCTCAAGGAGGAGAACCCCGACACCAAGGTGATCGCCGCCGAGCCGCTGCAGGGGGAGCTCGTGCAGGGCTTGCGCTCGTTGGACGACGGCTTCATCCCGCCGATCATCGACCTGAGCCTGCTGGACCGGAAGATCTTCGTCTCCAACCGCGACTCGGTCATCTGGACCAAGAAGCTGCTGGACGAGGAGGGCCTGTTCGTGGGCGTCTCCTCCGGCGCTATCGCCGCCATCGCAGCCCGCGTCGCCGGCGAGCTGGACGAGGGCAACGTGGTCTTCGTCGTCTGCGACGACGGCTGGAAGTACCTGAGCTCGGGCGTCTACTCGCGTTCGGTGGACGAGCTCGAGGCCGACGGCACGCTCGAGCGCGCCTCGTTCTGGTGAGCGCCGGCCTCGTCGGCTGAGGCGGTCGCCGGCTCGGCCTTGGGCTCTGCTCCGGCGGCGGGTTTCTCGTCGACATCCGAGTCCTCGTCGCTCTCGTCGTGCTCGTCGATGTCGAACTCATGATCACCGCCGCCCGCGGCGCCCTGGAAGGAGTCACGCATCTCGCGGAAGCCCTTGCCCAGCGACTTGGCGGCCTCGGGCAGCTTGTTGGGGCCGAGCACGATCAGCGCGATGATCGCGATGACCGCGATCTCCATGGGGGAAGGACCGAGACCCATCGGCTTCAGGCTAGCGGGGAGGGAGTGTGCAAGGAAGGCATCGCCGGTTTCCTTCGAAGCGGCGCGCCGCGCGGATCACGAGCGCCCACGAACGCTCGCGTACTCTCGGGTCCATGAGGCTGACTCGTGACCACTGGGACGCCATGGTCGATCACGCCCGCGAGGATGCGCCGAACGAGTGCTGCGGGCTGCTGTGGGGCCGCGACGCCACCGTGAGCGAAGTGGAGCGGGCCGAGAACAAGCGCCACTCGCCCTACGGCTTCGAGCTGACCTTCGACACACTGAAGAAGGCCAACGACCTGGACGACGAGGGCTGGGAGATCGGCATCTACCACTCGCACCCGCGCAGCGCGGCCGAGCCCTCGCAGACCGACATCAACCTCGCGCAGTACCCCCACTGGACGTGGCTGATCGTGTCCCTGGCCGAGGGCGACGGAGAGGTCCGGGCCTGGCGGATCGCCGACGGGAAGGTCTCCGAGGAGCCGATCGAGGTCACGTGAACGAGCCCGGCGACCACGCCCTGCCGCTGGTATGTCCCTCCTGTGGGCGCCGGCACGCGGATAGCGAGCGCTTCTGCTCGGTCTGTTCGATGCCGCTCGTCCACGTCGATGCCGGCGCCGAGGATCCGCCCGACGCCGCCCGCGAGCGGGCCCGAAAGATCGACCCCCGCTACGCCGAGGGGGAGCTGGTGCGGGTGGCGGGGGGGCGGCACCAGGCCGAGGCCGAGATGATCCAGGGGATGCTGTTGGAGGAGGGAGTGCCGAGCATCCTGCGCCGCAGCCCCGGCTTCGACGTGCCAGACTTCCTGGCCGCCGGCCCGCGCGACGTGATCGTCCCCCTGGGGGGCTACGAGGCCGCGCGCGAGGTGCTGCTGCAGGCCGAGATGGCGCCCGCCGAGACTCCGTCTCCCCGGAGCACCGGCACGGGCCACGCCCTGCGGCTGACCGCGGCCATCGCCGGCGGGGCCACCTTCGCCGCCCTGCTCGCGTGGGCGCTGGGCGAGCTCGGCGCTTGACCCCAGGGCCGCTGAGGGTGGGGACCTTCTTGGCTCCCCGCCTGCGACCGCTGTACGAGCACGTGGCCGGGGCGCTCGGCGAGGCGCTCGGGCGTCCGTCCGAGCTGGTGGACGGCGACGACTTGGCTCGGCTCACCGACGGGGACCTGGACGCCGCCTTCGTCTGCGGGCTGCCCTACGTCCGCCTGCGCGACGCCGGCGCGGCGATCGAGCCGCTGGTGGCGCCCGCTATGGGCACCGAGGAGCCCGTCTACTTCTCGGCCGTGGTCGCCCGCGCGGGGACGGCGGCGGAGCGCCTGGAGGACATGGCGGGCCACCGGCTCGCCGTCAACGAGCCCGACTCGTATTCGGGCTACGGGGTGGTGTTGGCCGCCCTGGCGGACCGGGCAACACCCGTGGGCGAGTTCTCACAGGTGGTGACCACCGGCAGCCACGCCGCCTCGCTGGCGGCGGTGCGCTCGGGAGCGGCCGACGTCGCGGGGATCGACTCGCACGTGCTCGCGGTGATGGGCGCCGACGATCCGCCGCTGCGAGCGGAGCTCGCGGTGGTCGAGCGCCTGGGCCCCTCGCCGTCCCAGCCACTGGTGGCGGGGCCCCGGCTGGGCGCCTCCGAGCGGCTGCTGGCGCGCGAGGCCCTGCGCGAGCTGGGCGCCTTCGAGCTGGCCCACGGCGTGACGATGGACGCCTGGTTCCCGGTGGTCGACGGCGACTACGACCCGATCCGGCGCACGCGGGCGGCCGCCTCGGGCCGCGGCTTCTAGACAGCCAGCGGGCGCAGCTCCTGCTTGCAGGACGCCGAGTGGCGGGTGAGCTTGCCGCTGGGCTCGACCATGTAGGCGCCCATCCGCGTGAGCGGCGGCGAGTGGGCGTGCACGGTCAGGGCCGGCGCGTCGTCCAGGGCCAGGCGCTCGTCACGCACCCGTCCGCGGATCACGTGCACTGCGCCGGCGGACAGGTCGTGATCGTGAAAGCCCGTGTCCGCGGTCTCGGCCCAGTGGATCAGCCACGCGGCATGTCCACCTTGCCGGTGGACAATGTAGCGAATCTCGATCGGGTATTCGTCGACGGGTCCGGCGGTAGGGTGGCGCGCATGGACTTCACTCCTTCTGACCGGGTCGCAGAGCTGAGGGAGCGGGTCCGGTCCTTCATCGACGAGCACGTACTTCCGGTGGAGGTCGAGGGCCTGGCGGCACTCGACTCGGACGTCCGCCCGGGCGTGGCCTACCCCGAGATCCTGGTCGAGCTGCGCGAGCGCGCGAAGGCCGAGGGGCTGTGGAACCTGTTCCTGCCCGACGAGGAGCACGGCCCCGGCCTGACCAACTGGGAGTACGGGATGTTGTGCGAGGACATGGGCCGGTCGCCCTACTTCGCGCCCATGGTCTTCAACTGCGGCGCCCCCGACACGGGCAATATGGAGATCCTGGCCGAGTACGGCACGGCCGAGCACAAGGAGCGCTGGCTCGAGCCGCTGCTCAACGACCACTCGCGCTCGTGCTTCTCGATGACCGAGCCCGAGACCGCCGGCTCAGACCCCACCGGCCTGGCCGCCCGCGCCGAGCTGGAGGGCGGTGAGTGGGTGATCAACGGCCACAAGTGGTTCACCTCGGGCTACAACGGCGCCGACGTGGCCATCGCCATGGTGATCACCGATCCCGAGGCGGCCCCGCACAAGCGCGCCTCGATGATCCTGGTGCCGATCGACACCCCTGGCTTCACCGGCGTGCGCCCGGTGCCCGTGATGGGCCATTCCAAGGGGCCGGGTCATTGGGAGGTGACCTACGAGGACGTGCGGGTGCCCGAGGACAACCTGCTCGGCCCGCGCGGTGAAGGCTTCACGATCGCCCAGGCCCGGCTCGGGCCCGGCCGCATCCACCACTGCATGCGCGCGATCGGCTCCGCCGAGCGCGCCTTCGAGCTGATGTGCGAGCGCGCCCACTCGCGCGAGGCGTTCGGCAGCAAGCTGGCCGAGAAGCAGTTCGTCCAGGACTTCGTGGCCAAGTCGCGGATGGAGATCGACTCGGCACGCTGGATGGTGCTGCACGCCGCGTGGAAGATGGACACCGAGGGCAAGCGCGCGGCGCGCCAGGACATCTCGATGATCAAGGTGATCGCCGCCCAGATGCACCAGGAGGTGCTCGATCGCGCGATGCAGGTGCACGGCGCGCTCGGCATGTCCGACGACACGCCCCTGGCCGGGCTGTGGCGCCAGGGCCGCTGGCTGCGGATCGCCGACGGACCCGACGAGGTGCACAAGATGGTGATCGCCATGCGCGAGCTGAATCGCTTCAAGCCGCGCGAGCCGGCGGGGGTCTGACTTGGAGGCCGGGACCGTTCCGTCGGCCTCCGGGCTGACCGCCGAGCAGCAGGACTTCGTCGCGGCCATACGCGACTTCGCCGAGCGGGAAACCTTCGAGATGCCCGAGGACGACCACCACTCCGACGACGTGGCGGCGAAGATGGGCGAGCTGGGCTGGTACGGCCTCCAGATCGAGGAGGAGTACGGCGGCTCGGGCGGGAGCTTCCTGGACGCCACGCTGTTCCTGGAGGAGGTGGCGCTGGGACAGATCCCCGTCGGCGGCTACGGGGTGACGCTGATCGTCGTCGGGGCGCTGAACCGGTTCGGCACCGAGGAACAGAAGCGCGAGCTCCAGGGGCGGGTGGTCAAGGGCGGCACGCTCGCCATCGCCATGTCGGAGCCCGACTCGGGCTCCGACGTCGCCTCGCTGAAGTGCAAGGCCCGCCTGGAGGACGGCGAGTGGGTGCTGTCGGGCTCCAAGATGTGGTGCTCCTACGCCCACAGGGCCAGCCACACTCTGATCGTCTGTCGCACGGGCGAGGGCAGCGAGCGTCACGAGGGGCTGTCGATGATCTTCGTGCCCCACGACGCCGACGGGTTCACGATCACGCCGATCGACACGATGGGCGGTCGCGAGACCAACGAGCTGCACCTGGACGAGGTACGTGTGCCCGAGGACGCCCTTCTGGGCACGGAGGGCAACGGCTGGCTGCAGCTGATGTCGGGGCTCAACTACGAGCGCACGATCCTGGCCGCCTCCTCGGTGGGGCTGGCCCAGCGCGCCTTCGACGACACGCTCGCCTACGTGAAGGAGCGCAAGCAGTTCGGACGCCCGGTGGGCAGCTTCCAGGCCCTCCAGGCGCGGCTGGCCGACCTGGCGACCGAGCTCGTGCAGGCGCGGCTGCTTGTGCGCTGGGTGGCCCGCCAGACCGACGAGGACCCCACCCGGATGTTGCCCCAGGAGGCGTCGATGGCCAAGCTGGCGGCCACCGAGCTGGCCAAGAAGGTCGCGCTGGAGGCCGTGCAGATGGCCGGCGGCTACGGCTACGCCACCGAGTACCCGATGGAGCGCCACCTGCGCGCGGCTGTGGTCACGACGATCTACGGGGGCACGTCGGAGATCCAGCGCAACATCATCGCGAAGACGCTGGGGCTGTAGGCCGCGGCGGTCCGGCGGCCTCCACGGGTTAACCTGCCGCGCAATGGGGGTCAAGCCCGACGACCCTGTGGTCGATGGCGACGATGTGACATCAATTGGCGGGCCCCCGAGCGATCGGGAGCCCAGCGGCGAGCCTGGCCGGCGCCTGCGCAGTGCCAGCGAAGCCATGCTCGCGGTCACCCGTCTGCTGTCCACCCTGGGAGACCAGGACGCTCCCGACGCGGCGCGCGTGCGGCTGGTGGACGAGGCCCGCGACTTCTTCGACGTCGCGCGCGCCGTCCTGCTGGCCGGCGACAGGGACGGTCGCCTGACGGTGCTGGCGGTCAGCCCGGCGGCGCGCCGGCCCCGTGGCGGGCTGCTGCCGGGGGAGTTTCCCGTTCTGATCGGTCCCGTCGAACGTGGCGAGGTGGCGTTCGCCGCCGGCGGCGAGGCGACCCGGCTGGACTCGGCGCTCGGGGCCACGCAGCTACCTGCGCGCAGCGTGCTCGTGCTACCCATGCGCACCGACGGCGCCGACATTCACGTGCTCGTGCTGGCCGACCAGGAGGGGCGTTCCTTCGCCGACGAGGAGATCGAGGTGGCCCGGGCGTTCGCCGCCGCCACCTCGGCCAGCCTGACCCAGCTGCGGATGGCCGGTCAGCGCGCGGGTCAGATCGCGCAGCAGGCCGCGCTGGCCCGCTCCGCCAAGTCCCTGAACGAGAGTCTCGACCTCAACCGCGTGCTGGTACGCATCTGCCACGAGGCGGCCAGCATCCTCGACGCCGACAACGCCGTGGTCTATCGCGGCGACGGGACCGAGGGGGTGGTGGTGGAGGCCACCTTCGGCATGCCGCCGGAGGCGATCGGCTACCGGATGGAGCCCGGCGAGGGGTTGGCCGGCAAGGTGGCCGAGCAGGACCGCTCGCTGCTCACCAACGACTACCCGGGCCTGCCCAAGCAGCCCGACGCCACCCTCTTCGGCACGGTGCGCAGTTGCATGGCCGTGCCCATGCACTGGGACGGTGAGCTGCGCGGCGTCCTGGCAGTGGGATACCGCCGCGACCACCGCGTGACCGACGATCAGCTCAAGCTGCTGGAGGCCTTCGGGGAGCTGGCCGCCGCTGCATCGCGCAACGCCAGCGCCCACGCCGGCCTGGTCCTGGCCGCGCGAACCGACGGCCTCACCGGGTGCCTGAACCACGCTGCCATGCACGAGGCGCTGCGGCGCGAGATCGTGCGCTGCGAGCGCACGGGCCACAGGCTGTCGCTGGTGCTGATGGACATGGACGATTTCAAGCAGGTCAACGAGGAGCACGGCCACCTGGTGGGCGACGAGGTGCTGCGCCGCGTGGGTCACGCGCTGCGCCAGGCCGTCCGTCCCTACGACCTGGTGGCCCGCTACGGCGGCGACGAGTTCGCGATCGTGACCATCGACGCAGACGGGGAGGAGGCGTCGATCGTTGCCGGCCGCGCCCTGGCCGGCGTGCGCAGGTCGCTCGAGGAGCTCGACGAGGCACCCGGGGCGAGCGGGGCCAGCGCCGGGGTGGCCGAATGGACGCCGGGCGAGAACGGCACGAGCCTGATCGAGCGCGCCGACCGCGCGCTGCTCTACGGCAAGCAGGAGGGCGAGCGCGGCCAGGTGAGCTCAGTCGACGAGCTGCCCGAGGGCTACCGCCCGGGCCGCTTCCGCCGCCCCGAGGATCCGCCGCCGGTCGAACAGCCGGCCGCCGCCGCGGAGGACGGCTGGTCCGACGCGGGCCGCGAGCAGGCCGAGCGGCTGCGCACGCGCACGCGTCAGCTGGCGCTGGCCAACGCCCTAGGTACCCGCCTCGCCGGGATGACCGACCCCGAGGCCATCCTCGACGCCGCCGTCGACGAGCTGCACCGCGCCTTCGGCTACTACGTCTGCGCGATCGTGCGCGTGCGCGACGACGGCTACGTGGAGAGCGTGGCCGGTCGCGGCGATCCCTACGTGCGCCTGGGAGAGCAGCGCTGGCGTCGCCCTCGCGAGGCCGGGCTGATCGGCCGCTCGCTGCGCGAGCGCCGGCCGGTGATGGAGAACGACGCCCACAGCCAGCCCGACTACGACCCGATGCCCGAGAGCTTCGGCGTGCACGCCGAGCTGGTCGTGCCCCTGTGGGTGGGCGAGGCCCTCTACGGGGCGATCGACATCGAGGAGACGTCACACGACGCATTTGACGACGACGACGTGCGCCTGGTCCAGACCGTGGCCGACCAGGTGGGCGCAGCGCTGCGCTCCGCGACCCTCTACAAGCAGCTGGACAGCGCCTATGTGGGCACCGTGCAGGCGCTGGCCGGCGCGCTCGAGACCAAGGACTCCTACACGACGGCCCACTCGCGGGCGGTGGTCGAGCACGCCTACGCTGTCGGGCGGCGGCTGGGCCTGGCCGATGGGGAGCTGCGAAACCTGCGCTTCGCGGCGATCTTCCACGACATCGGCAAGGTGGCCGTGCGTGACGACGTCTTGGCCAAGTCCGGCCCCCTCAGCGCGGAGGAGCGCTCACAGATCCAGGCCCACGCGGTTGTCGGCGAGCGGATCCTGTCCTCGGTCGAGTTCCTGGCGGAGGTGCTGCCGCTGGTCCGCCATGAGCACGAGCGCTGGGACGGCCGCGGCTACCCGGATGGGTTGGCCGGCGAGTCGATCCCGCTCGGGGCCCGGATCGTGCTGGCCTGCGACGCCTTCGACGCCATGACCAGCGACCGCCCCTACCGCCCGGCCATGTCCGACGCCGAGGCCCGGGCCGAGCTGCTGGCCGGGGCGGGGACGCAGTTCGACGAGCGGGTGGTGGCGGCGCTGCTGGAGGAGCTCGATCAGCCCGTGACCAGCGCGGCCAGGTAGTCCGTCCAGCTGCGCCCGATCGAGGCCATCGGCCGGCCGAAGGACTCCTCGAGCAGCCGCGTGGCCGTGGTGGCGCTGCGGCTCAGGGCCAGTTCCACGCAGGCCTGAGCTCCGGCCTCCGCCTCCAGCAGGCCGAACACGGTTCCGCCCAGGAGCAGCCCGTCGCGGGGGCCCGGCGGGAAGGAGGGTCGCCCACCCTCGCGCAGGCGTAGCGCCACGGCCGCCCGCAGGTGGGTCACCTGACCCGCGAAGTGGGTGGCCGCCCCCTCGGCCAGCCAGGCCAGTTGCACGTAGCGGCGAAACGTTCCCGGTGTGAAGGGGGGCGGAAGCGAGGGGTTGGCCGAGCCGATCACCAGGTGGGCGTACTCGTGACGGGGCGTGAGGGCGAGCGCCTCGCGCGATCCCGGCGCCGTCGAGGCACGCCGCGACAGAGCGGCCGGCGCCAGCACGTGTATCTCCCGGCGGGCGAAGAAGCCGGCCTGGTAGCGCCGGCCCGCCGGAGCGGAGACCAGGCTCAGCAACGGCAGCCACGGGTGGGCGAGCGACAGCATCAGCGGCCGCGGGTGGATGACCACGGCGATCTCCCCGGGCACGGGCGTGAACAGGTCGTCCAGCCGATCGCGGAAGTGCTCGAGGTCATCCAGGACCTGTTCGGCGGCGCGGGCCTGACTCGACTCGTGGCGGGCTACGAAGGACCGGCTGGGGGTCTCGACCCACGGCATCGTGGGCCGGATGCTGTCAGGGCCCGAGCCCGACCGACTGCTGCCAGGTGCCGCGGTCGAAGAAGGGCAGCTCGGGAGTGTCCGCGGCTCCCTGGGCGGTCACGTCGTACTTGCGGCGCGGCTCACGCCATGCCGATGGGGTGGAGCTTCCGAAGCGGGCGGTCAACGCTCCCTGGGTGCGTTCGGCGGCCAGGCGCAGGGCCTTGGGTGACAGCGTCCGCAGCGCGTAGGCCTCCCCGTTGGAGATGTCGAACATGTGCGACTTGCCCGGTGTCCCCGCCAGGTCGAGCGAGCCCGACCCCGGGGCGTGCTTGGTGAACGAGAACAGTGCGATGGCCTGGGCCCGGGCCTTGAACTCCTCCCATGTGGCCACACCGGCCGGCACGGTCCCATCCGCGGCGGCGCGGCTGTAGCTGCCGTCCCAGCCCAGCAGCGTGTCGAGCACGGCGGCCGCCGGGGCGTTGGCGCCCTGGCGAGCCTTGCGCAGCTGGCGGCCGAAGAACGGCCGCTGCTGGGCGGTCGTGCCCGAGGTCTGGTCGATCGCGCGGGAGGCGGCGTAGCTCGGCTTCCTGGCCACGCGCCCTACGAGCAGCTTGAGCAGCCGCGCGCGGTGGAAGGGCCCCGTCTGACGCTCTCGCGCCTCGCCGTCCCCCGAGGTCCAGCCCAGCGACGGCACGTTGTTCCAGTTGAACAGGTAGCCCTGGCGCGGGTTGATCACGTGCGGGGTCTGGCGCCGCGGCAGCAGCCCGCGCCATTCGGCCTCACCGGTTCCGGGGTAGGGCAGCCGTTCGTCGTAGTTCAGCGGCCGCAGCGGGTGCAGCCCGGGGTGCCAGAAACCGATGCCGCCGCGGTCGTCGGCGGCGAGCACGTTCTCGTTCCACGTCACGTTGAGCAACGCCCTGTCGGCGTCCTGCACGGTGTTCGCGTCGTTGAGCTGGCTCAGGCCGTCGAGCGTCTCGAGCTCTCGGCCCCAGAGGGAATAGCGGCGCGCGTACGCCGTGCCGCCGGCGCGGCTCTGCACGGGCCCGTGGACGGTGCGGCATATGCGCTCCGTCCTCGAGCCGGACAGCTTGTCGGGCGACTTGAGCAGGTTGGTGAGCGCCGACACGCCGGTGGGCGGAGGGGCGTGGAAGTCGAAGCGCTCGTCGCGGCAGTCCATCTTTCGCACCGCCCCCTTGAAGCGGTAGCTCTCCGGCCCGCCGCTGGTGCTCTCGGCATACAGGTCGTTCACGTCGGAGAGCCCGGAGGTGAGCCCCCAGGCCAGGTGGCTGTTGTGGCCGATCCCCATGACGGGGACTCCGGCGGCGCTTACGCCACGCAGGTTCTGGGTGGGCGAGTGCAGCTCGAACTCCACGAACAGCTCGGGAATGGAGAAGCCGAGCTGCGGGCCGTTGAACAGGTAGGCGTTGCCGGGCGCCTTGGGGCGGCGGTAGGTGGTCCTACAGCGCCGGACCGTCCGGCGCTTGCCCTTGCGGCCCGTCCTGGCCTTCCGGCGCACGGTGTGGCACTTGCGCACCTTGCGCGAAGGGCGCCCGATGCCCCACATGTACGACCCTCCGTGAGGGATCACCGGCCGCGTCGCGGCGCTGCGACTGCCTGTCGAGGCGGCCGACGCGGTGGCCTCGGCGGGGAGCGGGAGGCCGGCCACGAAAGGCCGCGAGCGCCGGTAGGACGCCTGCTCCTGGGCCAGCCTGCGTCCCGGCTGGGACTGGAAGATGCCGCTCTCCTTGGGCACCGTCGGGACGCGACCGGGGGCGCGCAGCGGCAGCAGCTTGTTGAACGCCCTGGGGCCCAGCTCGCGCAGGGCGCGCGCGTTCGCGATCTCGCGACCGTCGCTGGAAGGAACGGTGCGGGCGAGGAAGACCCCGATCCGAGCGGTGTCGCGCAGCGTCCAGACCGGCGGCGTGGCTCCCAGCGCGGGGAACTCGCCCGGCAGCTTGGTGGGATCGTTGCGGGCCTTTTCCGACCAGGCGTTGATGCCGTCCCGATAGGCCTCGGCGCGCTGGCGCAGCACGGGCGGGATGCGGGCGATCATCGCGTCGATCTCGCTGTCGGTGTAGTAGTCGCGCCGCGCGATCAGGTCGTCGGGCAGGTAGGAGTCGCCGAGGATCTCGGCCAGCCGCCCGCTCGTGGCCCGGCGAAACAGCTCGAGCTGGAACAGGCGGTCCTGGGCGACCGCGTAACCGGCGCCCCACCAGGCGTCGTAGTTCGAGCTGCCCGTGATCGCCGGAACGCCGTGGGCGTCCCGGACGATTCGCACCCCGGACTTGGGGATCTCGGTCTCTCCGCCCTGGTTGAAGAGCGCGCTCTTGAACGAGAACGAGGTCCACAACGAGGTCTGGTCGTTGAGGTGCGGTGAGCCGGTGCCCGATGCCAGTCCGGGGATGGACACGTAGCCGCTCTGGCCGGGCGGCAGGACGGACTCGGCCTGGAGGATCTTCGCCTGGGCGCCTGCCGCTCCCCCCGCTCCCGCGGCAAGGGCGCAGGCGCACGCGGCGATCAGGGGCTTGGCCAGCCGCTCCCGCACCGTCATCGCGGGAGTCGCCTGGGGATCTCGACGACCTGCTGGAAGGTCGGCCGGTTGATCCAGGGGATCAGCGGCTGGTCGGCGGCCCCGAGCGGTCGCTGCAGCACCGAGTCCCAGCACCACTGGTCGCCCCCCTTGCGCGATGGGTCCTTGGGGCCGATGCCCGGCTGCTTGTTGCAGATCGGGTCATTGGCGTAGACCTGCTCATAACTCTTGGAGATCGCCTCCAGCAGGGTGCGGCGCAGCACCGCCCGGCAGCGCCCGTAGGAAGCCTTGCGCTTGGTGTTCGCGCCGCAGTAGGTGCGCGAGTAGCGCGCCTTCTTGGACGGCACGCCCTTCAGCCCCTTCAATCGCTTGCGACCGAGCAGCGTGCGCAGGTCGCGCTGGGTCATGCCGTAGGTGCCGCCCTGGTAGGCCGAGCCCAGGTGGGCGCCGTGGTTGTTGGGATCGTTGTCGATCCGCTTGAACTGCATGAAGCGCTGGTAGGTGTCGGCCCCCAGCACCGGCTCGTAGGCGGCCTTGATCCACAGCGGCCACCACGCGTCCATGATCCGGACGGGGCTGGGGTAGTCGTACACGTGGTCGTCGTTTCGGTCACGGCGCGGCGCGCCGTGGTTGATCCACACGCGCAGGCGTCCGATGGCGTCGCGCAGCCTGGGGTCCTTCGGGCGGCCGAGCATTCGCAGGGCGTAGGGCAGCACCGAGGCCCCGCGCAGGTCGGTATAGCCGGCCACCTCCATGTCGTCCACCAGTTGGGGCAGCGTCATCTTGCGCGCCCCCGCGGTGTCGCGCTTGACTCGGTCCTCGAGCATCTTGGAGCGGTAGATCGAGCTGTACTCCCAGTTCGAGTCGGCCGCGTGGTAGCCCTTGGCCGACTTGTTGTTCCAGTTGATCAGGTACTTCTGGTTGATCACCTGCGGGCGCTTGTCGAAGGTCTCGTAGCTGGCCGTGTTGGCGTCGGGGTTGTAGTTGCGCCACTCGAACCGGCCGGCGGTGGGGAGGTTCTGGTCGACGTTCTTGGCCCGCACGGGGTTGTTGCCGGTGTTGATGTAGGCGATGTCGTTGGCGTCGATGTAGAACCAGTGGAAGGTGTAGCCCAGCTTTGCCGCGGCGAACTGGAAGTCGCGGGCGTTGCGGATGATCCCCGGGTTGTTGAAGCGCGAGATGCCGATCGCGGAGTCGGCCTCGTGCATGTAGGTGGAGCGAAGCCGGGTGTAGGCCACAGGCCTGCCCTTGATAGTCGCCCGCCCGGTGACCAGGCCTAGCTTGGTGCGCTCCGCGTGGAGCGTCTCGGTGCCCGCCGGCGTGGCGTCGCCCAGGTTGGGTTGGTACGAGTTGGTGCGGTCGAGCACGTCGATGGGCAGGCACTGCCCGCGGAAGAGGTAGTGCATCGACGCCTTCGTGGGCCTGCTGCCGTCGGGCTCGCACAGGTCGACGGCGAAGGTGTCGATGATGTCCTGGCTGGCCGACGTCGCGCTCCAGGCGTAGTCGCGCCCGCGGCCCAAGGTGACGTACAGGCTCACCCCGTTGAAGGCCGCGCCGCGCGCGTCGATCCCCGGCCCGTGGAGGTCGATCTCGTTGAGGATCTGGGGGTTGAAGTATCCGACCTGGGGACCGAACACCGCCAACGGGTGGCCCGAGGCGGATTCCCGGGCCGAGACGAGAAGGGCGTTCGAGGCCTTGGCCGGGAATTTCAGGAGGCCGTCGGCGACACCGCGCTGGGGCGCCGCCGTCCTCGCCCCCGAGGACGAAGCCCTCACGTTGCTCTTGGTGACCGAGCCCGGGTCGGGCATGGCCAGGCTCCCCTTGGCCGCCTTCTTGGGGGCGGTCTGGTAGGGAAAGGCCTTGCCCAGAACGGTGACGGGCGCCTCGGGATCGTCCTGGGCGCGGAAGTCGGCCCAGGCTGCCAAGCCCTTCTTGGCCCCGAAGCGCTTCTGCGCCGACTGCAGGGCCAGGGCGGAGTCCAACTCGCTGCCACCGCCCTTGCCGAAGATGGCCCCGATCACGCTTGCGGTGGCAACGACGTCACGCACGGACCAGTCCTCGGGGCCGCCGGGCTTGCCTATCGCCGCGTACTCGGCGGGCATGAGCAGGGGGTTCACGCGGGCCTGGGCGATGTAGGCCTGGATGCCGGCCACGTAGTCGGCCACGTCCTGCTTGACGCGCGCGCCCTCGGCGCCGTAGAGCTTGTCGAAGTTGTCGTACTGGGACTGGAGGTCCGATTCGCGGTAGGGGCCGTTGGCCCAGATCTCTTCGTCCAGCTCGCGATTGCCCTGCGCGCCGCCGGCGAACGCCGTCAGCTTGCCGCGGCCCACGTTACGGAGCACGTCCATGAAGAACAGCCGATCTTCGGCTCCCGCGTACCCGGCGCCGAACATTGTGCCCGAGCGCGTGTCGCCGTAGATGTGTGGAACCCCGAAGCTCTTGTCACGCTGGATCGTCACGTCGGGGCGCGGGGAGTAGGTGCGCTCCACGTCGCCGTCCTTGACCCCGAAGCTCGCGTCCTTGAAGAACTCGGGCAGCCGCTGGGCGGTCATGCCGGGGGCGTTGCGGACCAGGTCGCCGTACATGCGCAGCTGATCGTTGGAGTGGGCGGGACGGGCGCCGGTCGCCGCAAAGGCGGCCAGGTCCACCGGGTTCAGGAGCCCGTTCTGACCGGAGGGCAGGATGTTGCGAAAGCCCTGGGCGTCGTTGGCCTGGTAGGGCTGCGGAGCAGCCTGGGCAGCGGCAGGAACCAGCAGCGCGAGCGCGGCCGAGACGACGGCCAGGCCCGCCCTCGCTGCTTTGACGTTGACGCCTCCCAACCCGAGAGCAACCTACACCCGCGGGTGGGCGCGGCGCGCCGGGCAAGCCCGGCGGCCGGCCTCAGGCCATCACGGGGACGGCGTCCGAGGCGATCGCCTCGATCTCCGCAGCGGCGCGCTCGAACTCGTCGTCCGAGAGGACCGGAGTGCCCTCGAAGGGGAGGTCGCGGTGCAGCTCGATCCAGGAGCGACAACCCTGGTACTCGGGCCGGACCTTGATCGTGACCGGGCGCGGGATCCGGTAGGTGCGCAGCAGGATCACGTGCATCGGGTGGCGGCGCTTCCACTCCAGCCGCTTCTCCGCGTAGTCGGTGGTCCAGATGTAGTACGGCGACAGGGCATCGACCGCGCGCGGATCGGTGATCAGGTAGCTGGCCGCCACCTCGGCCCACGCGCGGATGCGTACGCGATCGGGCTGGGGGATGCCGCCATCCTGGAGCAGCGCCTGGGCGGGCGGCTCCACGTCGGGCCACACACCTTCTTCCAGGGCGCGCCCGAGCTCGGGCACGTGGGAGTCGCGCACCAGGTCGTTGCGCTGGTGGTCGAACGTCGGATACAGGAAGAAGCGGTCGTGCTCGATCTCGAAGTGCTTGTTCTCCTCGCGGATCCCGCCCTTGCGCAGGGTGAGCAACTGCTCACCCTCTGCGAGGGCGCGCACGGTCACGGCCCATTCCTTGAAAGCAACTGGCATAGAAAGAAAAACCTCCGCCCGTGCCCAGAATTGGCTCAGTGCTGGGGTGGCACGGGGACGCCCACTATGCAGAAGTGAACGGGCTATTTCAAGCCGGATTTCGTGCGGATCGCCTCGATCACCGCGGCGAAGTCATCGCCCCCATGCCCCTCCTCGGCCGCCTCGCCGTACAGGCGCTCGGCACTCGCCGCCACCTGCGTGTCTACCCCCGCCGAACCGCTTTCTGCCAGGAAATAGCGCACATCCTTGAGCATGTGCTCGAGCTTGAACAGGGCCTCGTAGTCGCGCTGGATCATCGGCTCGGACTTGAGCTTTCGCATCGTCGAGTCACCCGATCCCGACCCCACGACCTGCATCGCCTTTTCCGTGTCCAGGCCGGCGCGCTCGGCCAGGGCGATCCCCTCGCCCAGCGCGGCCGCGTTCACCGCCGCCAGCGTGTTGTTGATCAGCTTGACCATCGAGCCGTGGCCCTGGGGTCCCATGTGGAGCACCAGCTCGCCCATCGCCTCGAACAGCGGCCGGGCGCGGTCGAAGGCGTCGGCGGGGCCGCCGGCCATGATCGTGAGCGTGCCGTCCTCGGCCTTCGGGCGCGAGCCCGTGACCGGCGCGTCCAGGAACGCGACGCCGCGCTCGGCCAGGCGATCGGCGATCGAGCGGCTGGCCGAGGGGGCGATCGTGGACATGTCGATGGCCAGGCCACCGTCGCCGAGGCCCTCGACCGCCCCCTCGGGGCCCAGCAGCACCTGCTCGACCTCCGGGACGTCGGGGACCATCGAGATCACGACGCCGGTCTGGCTTGCCGCCTCGGCCGGGGTGTCGGCCACGCTCACGTTGTCGAACTCCGCGGCCAGCGCCTCGGCCTTGGCGCGCGTCCGGTTGTAGGCCACCACCTCGATGCCGGCCCGGGCCAGGTTGCGGGCCATGGGCGCGCCCATGATGCCCAGGCCCAGAAAGGCCGTTCGCTGATCACGGTTCGCCATATCCGCCTCCTCCAGGGGTCTCGATGCGCAGCCGGCTTCCGGGCTCCAGGTGGCCCGACGCCTTGGACGGTTGCTCCTCGCCATCCACCAGGTTCGCACCGCGGGCGCCGGGCTCGCCGCCGGCGGCCCCCGGGGGCGCGTGGCGGCGGCGCTCGGTGATCAGGGAGTAGCGCATGGGCGCGAGCGCTTCGAGCTCGCGGACCACGCCCTCCCCGCCGCGGTGGGCGCCCGCGCCGCCCGACCCGCGCCTGATCGAGTACTCCACCGCCCGCAGCGGGAACTCCAGCTCCAGCGCCTCGATCGGGGTGTTCAGCGTGTTCGACATGGCCACGTGCACCGCGTCGGGGCCGTCGGAGTCGGGGCAGGCGCCCTGGCCTCCGCCCAGCGTCTCGTAGTAGGTGAAGTGCTCGTTGCCCAGGGTGAAGTTGTTCATCGTCCCCTGGCCGAGCGCCTGGCCGAAGGCCGCGAGCACCAGGTCGGCCACCCGTGAGGACGTCTCCACGTTGCCGGCCGCCACGGCGGCAGGCGAGCGGGCGTTGAGCAGGCTGCCCTCGGGGGCGATCACGGTCAGCGGCCGGTAGGCGCCGGCGCAGGGGGGGACGTCGGGGTCGGTGAGCACGCGCAGCGCGAAGTAGCACGCCGACAGGGTCACGGCCAGCGGGCAGTTGAGGTTGCCCTCGTGCTGATCGGCCGAGCCCGTGAAGTCGAGCTCGATCTCCTCGCCCCGCACCGTGGCCTTCAGCTCCAGCGCCAGGTCGCCCTCCCGGGCTTCGAGCACGTCGGCGGCGCGGCGGGTGCCGTCGTCCATCTCGGCGATGCGCGCACGCGTTCGGCGCTCGGCGTAGTCCAGGGTCTCGTCCATGGCCTGGCTGAGGGTGTCGCTGCCGTGGCGGTCGGCCAGCGCCATCAGGCGCTCGGCGCCGGAGCGGTTGGCGGCCAGCTGGGCGCGCAGGTCGGCCTCGCGCTGGCCGGGGTTGCGCATCCGGGCGGTCAGGTCGTCCAGCAGCTCGCGGTCCAGCTCGCCGCCCCGGGCCAGGCGGGTGGGGGAGATCACCACGCCCTCGTCCTCGAGGGTGCGCGAGTCGGCGGGCATGCTCCCCGGCTCGGGGGCGCCCACGTCGGCGTGGTGGGCGCGGCTGGCGGCGAAGCCCAGCAGGAGGGCCTCGCCCCGCGCGAACACCGGGCTCACGACCGTGATGTCGGGCAGGTGGGTGCCGCCGGCGAAGGGGTCGTTGAGCACCCAGGCGTCGCCCGGCGAGTGGTCGGCTCCCAGCACCGCCTCCACGGAGCTGGGCATCGCGCCCAGGTGGACGGGGATGTGCTCGGCCTGCATGGCCATCCGGCCGCGGGCGTCGAAGAGGGCGGTGGAGGCGTCGCGGCGCTCCTTGATGTTGGCCGAGTGGGCCGAGCGCACCAGCACCGCGCCCATCTCGTCGCAGGCGGAGCGCAGCGCGCCCAGCATCACCTGCAGCTCGATCGGGTCCAGGCCGCTCACCGGCGCATCACCACCGCGTCGCCGTCGCACACCGCGCTCCAGCCCGGGGGAACCACCAGCGTTGAGCCCGGCAGCTCCCAGATCGCCGGCCCCTCGATCTCGGCGCGGCCGGGGCCGAGCACCTCGGTGTCCAGCCACTCGTCACCGAAGCGCGCGCGGCGCCCGGCGCGTCGCTGCGCTGTCTCTTTGTTGGCCGCCTCCACCTCCGAGCCCGGAAGGGCGACCGCCACCCGCACGGTCACGAGCTCCAGGGCGGCATCGGGATCGCGATAGCCGTAGCGCTCCTCGTGGGCGGCGTCGAAGGCCTCGCGCAGCTCGCCGGGGGCCGCCCGGGGGCCGGCCTCGATCGGCAGCTCGAAGGCCTGGCCGGCGTAGCGCAGCTCGTAGGTCGCGCGCACCTCGGCCTCGGCGTCGCCCAGCTCGTCGCGGCCGCGCCCGGCCAGGCGCTCCACCGTCTCGGCGATCGCCTCGGCCGTCAGGTCGCCTCCGCCCAGCAGCACGCTCTCCACCAGGTCGCGGCGGCGCTCGGACAGCGCCAGGCCCAGGGCCGAGAGCACGCCCGAGGCCACGGGTGCCACCACCGTCTGCATGCCCAGCTCGTCGGCGATCGCGGCCGCGTGCAGGCCCCCGGCGCCGCCGAAGGACACCAGCGCCAGCTCGCGGGGGTCGATGCCCCGCTCCACGGTCACCACCCGCGCGGCCTGGGCCATCTGCGTGGCGGCCACGCGGACGATGCCGGCCGCGGTGTCCTCGGGGGCCAGGCCGAGCTCGCCGCCCAGCTCGCCCACCACGCGCTCCGCCGCGTCCCGGTCCAGCTCCACGCCGCCTGCAAGCGGGGCGTCTGCGTCCAGGTAGCCCAGCAGCAGGTTGGCATCGGTGATCGTGGGCCGGTCGCCTCCGCGGCCGTAGCAGGCGGGGCCGGGGTCGGCGCCCGCCGAGTGGGGTCCGGCCCGCAGCGCGCCGCCGGTGTCGCGCCAGGCCACGCTGCCCCCGCCGGCGCCGACGGTGTGCACGTCGATCATCGGCAGGGCCAGCGACCG
Organism: Solirubrobacterales bacterium; assembly: GCA_038202855.1. GTDB lineage: Bacteria > Actinomycetota > Thermoleophilia > Solirubrobacterales > Thermoleophilaceae > JAAYBF01. The sequence goes on along the minus strand of JBBREO010000008.1, from coordinate 19,900 downwards.
TCCGCCCACCTCGCGCCCGCCGGTCACCGCCACGCGGCCGTCGAGCACCAGGGACACGTCGCAGGAGGTCCCGCCCATGTCCAGGCCCACGGCCCCTTCGGCGCCGGCGCGGCGAGCGGCGCGCGCCGCGGCGACCGCGCCGCCGGCCGGGCCCGAGAGCACCGTCCAGGAGCCGTGCGCGGCCGCGGTGGCGGCGTCGGCCACGCCACCGCTCGAGAGCATGATCTCGGGCTCGGGAAGCCCCGCCTCTCCGGTGCGCTCGGTCAGGTGGCGCAGGTAACGGCGAAGCAGCGGCGACACCGCGGCGTCCACGGTCGTGGTGGCCAGGCGCTCGTACTCGCGGAACACGGCGGCGGTGGCGTGGGACGTCGACACGTGGGCGTCGGGGCGGGCCTCGGCCACCAGCTCGGCCACGCGGCGCTCGTGATCGGGATGGCGAAAGCCCCACAGCAGGCACACGGCCACGGCCTCCACGTCGTCGTCGAGCGCGTCCAGGCGTTCGCGCATCGCGTCCTCGTCCAGCGGGCGAAGGACCCCCTCCGGGCCGCAGCGCTCCGGCGCGGCCACGCGGTCGTCGCGACCCACCACCGGCGCGGGGCGCCCCGCGCACAGGCGGTAGAGCTCGGGCCGGGCCTGGCGCCCCAGCTCCTCGAGATCGGTGAAGCCCTCGGTGGCGACCAACGCGGTCCGGGCGGTGTTTCCCTCCAACAGCGCGTTGGTGCCCACGGTCATGCCGTGCACGAGGCGCTCGACGTCCCGGTGTTCAGCCCCGGCCCTGGCCAGGACCTCGTCGATCGCGGCCATCACCCCCTCCGACTGGTCCCGCGGGGTGGAGGGCGCCTTGCCCGTCACGACGCCTTCGCCCGTCAGCAGCACGGCGTCGGTGAAGGTGCCGCCGACGTCGACGCCGAGGATCAAGGTTGGTTGGTGGTTGGTGGTGGGTTGTTGGTTGTTGGTTCTGCTCTATCGGGTGCTCAGGATTGCGCCCTGAGCAACCAACAACCATCAAACCAGCAACCATCAAACCAACTACTACGCCGCCGTCACCTCGAGCTCATCCAGATGCTTGTGCGACGGGCAGTACTTGCTCCCCGGCAGCGGCACGCGCTGGCACGAGGTCCCCTTGCGGGTGGTGGCGTGGCAACAGAGCGGGCTGCCGTCGAAGGTCACGCCCTCGCGCGCCTGGCAGTCGACGTACTCGGCGGCCATCCCAACCTGGTGCTCGATCACGCGGTAGACGTGCATCTGGCTGCCCATCGGAAACAGGCAGCGGATGTCGTTGAAGAGGGTGCGGATCGGGCGGGCGAAGTAATGGCGGTCGGTGGCCAGGCGCTCCATCGCCGACTCGCACTCGCGCAGCAGCCGCTGCCGCGCGGCGCAGCGCACCGGCTCACTGCCGGGTCCGACCTCGTCCGCGAGCTCTCTGTAGATCGCACGACTGAACTGGTACACGCTGTCCCTTCCTCCCCGTCCGCGCTCCCTGCGCGGCCTCGCATCGCCCTCATGACTTACCCAGAGGCTGTGTGAATGAGAACGAAAACGAAGTTAAATTCGCATTAAAGCGTGCGGATCGTCACACACTGGCGCGCGCGAACAAGGCCTTGGGCGATGCCCGTCAGTCCGGTACGTCGCTGGCCTGCAGGGCCCAGTCCATGCGCCGGCGCGCGTAGAGCAGCGGCTCGCCGGCCTCGAACCGGCCGCCCCCGATGTCGCCGATCAGGATCGTGTGGTCATAGCGGCTGAAGTTCTCGACGCGGCGGCAGCGCAGGTAGGCAAGCGCCCCGGCGAGCGCCGGCACGTCCTCGTCCCAGTCCCAGTCGAGGCCCGCGAACTTGTCTTCGCCCTTGCCGGCGAACACGCGCGCCACGGGCTCCTCGTCGGCGCGCAGGATGTGCAGGCCGAAGTGCTCGCAGGCCTCCAGGTGGTCGTGACAACGCGAAGAGTGGTCGACCGACACGAGGACCGACGGCGGCAGCGCGCTATAGGAGGCGACGGCCGTTGCGGCCAGTCCGCACGGCTCCCCGTCGGCGCGCCGGGTGGTGATTACCGACACCCCGGAGGCCAGGTGCGACATCGCCTCGTGGAACAGCTCGGGGACGCTCGCCTCGGCCACGCGGCAATGCTAGGCCACTCCTAGCGCCACACCTCCACGCGCACGGAGTCGCCCGGGCCCAGCACGACGTGTCGTTCCTCCATCGCCGGATCGGTGTTGAGGTGGTCGACGCGCTGGTGTGCGCCCCGGCTCTCCTCGCGCGCCAGCGCGGCGGCGCCGATCAGCCGGGCCAGCGGGAAGGGGTCGCCTTCGAGGTGAGCGAGGCCGTCGGCGCTGCGGCGCAGGCCGGCGTGCTGCCACAGGGCGGCGCGGGTGGCCGCCGAGGGCCGGGCGGGCAGCGACGCCGGCTCGGAGTCGGCGGCCTCGCCGCCCGGGGGTGCGTCGAGGGCCGCCCGGGCCGCCCGGCGGCCGAGCACGAAGCACTCCGCCAACGAGTTCGAGGCCAGCCGGTTGGCGCCGTGCAGGCCGGTGCAGGCGCACTCGCCCACGGCCAGCAGGCCGGGGATCGAGGCGCGGCCGTCGAGGTCGGTGGCCACGCCGCCCATCGTGTAGTGCGAGGCGGGCGCGACCGGCACCGTCTCGGTGGCCGGGTCGATGCCCTCGGCCCCGAGCGCCTGGGCGATGTTGGGAAAGCGGGCCAGGTCCACCGGACGCAGGTCCAGGCCCACCGACCGCGCCCCTTCGCCGCGCAGCCGCTCGTCGATGGCCAGCGCGACCTCGTCGCGTGGGGCCAGCTCGTCGACGAAGCGCTCGCCGCGGCCGTCGAGCAGCAGGGCCCCCTCACCGCGCACCGCCTCGGTGATCAGGAAGCCGTCGCGCGGGCCGTCGCTGACCAGCGCGGTGGGGTGGAACTGCATGAACTCGAGGTCGGCCAGCTGTGCCCCCGCCTCGTGCGCCAGCGCCAGCCCGACCCCCACCGAGCCGGCGGGGTTTGTGGTGCGCGCCCACAGCGCGGCCGAGCCGCCCGTGGCCAGGACCGTGCCTCGGGAGGCAATGCGGATCGCGGCCTCGTCGGCCCCAGCGGCTACGCCCGTGCAGCGCCCGCCGGCCACCAGCAGGCCCGTGGCAGTGGTGTCCTCGAGGATGTGCACGCGCTCGTGGGCGGCAGCCACGGCCGAGAGCTGGCGCGTGATCCGGCGGCCGGTCGCGGCGCCGCCGGCGTGGACGATCCGGCGCGCGGAGTGACCGCCCTCCAGCCCGAGCGCCAGCGCGCCGTGGCGGTCGGCGTCGAAGCGGACGCCCAGGCGCTCGAGGTCGCGGACGCGGTCGGGCGAGTCCTCGCACAGGACCTCGATCGCGCTCGGCCGCGCCGCTCCACGGCCGGCGGCGAGCGTGTCCGCGGCGTGGCGGGCGGGGCTGTCGTCCACGGCCAGCGCGGCGGCGATCCCGCCCTGGGCCCAGTAGCTGGCCGACTCGGCCAGCGGCGAGCGCGAGACCAGGGCCACCGTGGCTCCCTCCTCAGCCGCAACCAGGGCGCAGAAGAGGCCGGCCGCTCCGGCGCCGATCACGGTCACGTCGGCGCGCAGGGGGGTGGTCGCGGAGGGGGCCACTCAGATGACGGGTTCGGCGGGGGTCAGCTGGACGGCGGTTACCGTATTCGGCATCGCCGCGCCGCTCTACCTTCGTCATCCCGCGAGCCTGGAGCACGACACCGGGCCGCACCCCGAGCGGCCCGAGCGGATACGTGCCCTGGAGGCGCTGATGGCCGAGCACGACTGGCTCGGCTGGGACGTCCGCGAGGCGCCGGCGGCCACCCTCGACCAGCTGCTGGGGATCCATCCCGAGGCCTACGTGGAGTCGGTGCGCACCCACTGCGCGGCGGGGCGTGCATTCGACGCCGACACGCCCGTGGTGCGCGCTTCCTGGGAGGCCGGGCTACGCGCCTCCGGGGCGGCGTGCGCGCTCGCCGACGCCCTGCTCGACGGCCAGGCGCCGACCGGCTTCTGCGGCCTGCGCCCGCCCGGCCACCACGCCGAGCCCGACCGCGCCATGGGCTTCTGCCTGTTCTCCAACGTGGCCATTGCGGCCCAGCACGCGTTGCGCCGCGACGAGGTCGAGCGGGTGTTCGTGCTCGACTGGGACGTGCACCACGGAAACGGCACCGCCGCCGCCTTCCACTCCCGCGCGGACGTGCTGTTCGCCAGCCTGCACCAGTGGCCCTTCTATCCCGGGACGGGGGCGCTGGGCGACGCCGGGACCGGCCCCGGGACCGGCTACACCATCAACCTCCCCGTCCCCGCCGGCTCGGGGGACCAGGAGTGGCTGGGGCTCGTCGAGCACGTGGTCGTGCCGGCCGCCCGCGCCTACTCGCCGGACCTGATCCTGGTCTCGGCGGGCTTCGACGCCCACGAGGACGATCCGCTCGCCCAGTGCCGCCTGAGCACGGAGAGCTTCGCCGACCTGGCCCGCCATGTGCGCGCACTGTCCGACGAGCTCGCGGTGCCCGTGGGCGCCGTGCTCGAGGGCGGCTACGACGTGCGCGCTTCGGCCGAGTCTGCGGTGGCCACCATGCGCGCCCTGGAGGCCGGGGGCGAGCCGCGAGCGGTGGAGGCCGGCCCGCTCGTGCGGGCGGCGGCGGCCCAGGTGGGCCGGCACTGGGCCGCGGTCAGCGCTTGACGGGCTGGACGAAGGCGCCCTTGAAGCGCTTGCCCAGCCGCGCGGTGGCCGCGTCCGCCTGCTCGCGGGTGGCGTAATAGCCCGCGAACACGACGTAGAAGCCCTTGGCCAGGGTGCGGAAGTCGTCGCCGCGGATCACGCCCACCTTCGCCGGCCGGGTCGTGGCGGCCGACTGGGCGAACGTCCGGGCGCTGCCTTCGTCCTGGGTCGAGTTGATCGCCACCGTGAAGCCGGTCAGAGTGCTCGGCCACGCGTACAGGCCGCCCTGGCGCGTCAGGGCGCTCGCCGCCGGGGCGGGTCGGGCCGCCTTCGGCTTGGCGGGTCGGGAGGGCGGTGTGCGCGGATGCGGCGGGGCGGCCGACACCTCCTTCTTCGCGTCGTCGCCGATGGCCGTCACGGCCAGGGCGGCGCCGAGCGCGCACAGAGCGACCACGACCACGAGGATCGCCACGGGCACCTTCCAGCTCGGTGGCCGGCGGTAGGTGAGTGCGATGCGGGCGCCGCATTCCAGGCATACGAGCTGGCCGCGTTCGGCCGGCGCACCGCAGTTGGGACAGTGCTGCTCGGCGGGGCGGTCGGTCTCCTCGGCCGAGGCGTGGGGCTCGTCGCCGGGCGGCGGAACGGCGTACTCGGTGGTGGCGTCTTCCTCGGCCATGGTCAGCGCTTCGGCTTACCACGCAGCGCCCGCTCGAGCCGCCCCATGCGCCGCTTCACCGGGACGGGCCGGGGGGGTCCGGCGGCGTCGGGCGCGGCGGTCTCGGGCCCCGGGTCGGGCTCCAGCCACGGTGCCGTGGCGGCTCCGGGCTGGCTCGAGGGGACCGGGTCGGGCTCGGGCTCCGGGTCGGGCTCGGGCTCTGGCTCCGGTTCGGGCTCCGGCTCGGGCTCATAGGCGGCCGGCTCGGGCTCGGGCTCGTGAAGGTACGGCTCCGGCTCGTAGCCGACCTCCTCCTCGGGCTCCTCCCAGGCCGGCTCCCCATCCGCGTCCGGCCGCGCATCGGTCGGGGACAGCAGGGCCGTCTCCGCGGGAGCGGCGGCGCGGAGCCCCGCTTTGGCCGGCGCGCCGCAGTTGGCGCAGAAGCTGGCCTGGGTGGAGAGCAGCATCCCGCAGCTCTCGCAGCTCCCTGCGATCCCCGCGGCCACGATCTCGACCACCCCGAGGTCGTGGTCCAGCGCCTCGGAGAGCGCGCGCACCTCGGCGTCCACAGCACTCAGCTCCGCGGCCTTGGCCTGCAGCAGCTTGGGCTCGCGTCGCCCGTGGCGGTGCAGCTCGAACACCAACGCGCCCAGGTCCATCAACAGTGCCTCGCGGAGCTGGCGCTGCTCGCGCAGGCGGCGTCGCATGCGGCCGCGTTCGCGGGCTCGGGGGCGCGGCGGAGGGCCCGGGGGCCGCTGCGCTTCGTGCCCGCTGGGGTCGGTGGTCTCGTTCGGGTCGGTCATCGGTGGGACCGGCGGGGCGCGACTATACCGCCGCTCCCGACGGGATCCCGCGGGCCGCGAGGGCCTCCCCGGTCACCCGCAGGATGCCCTCACGCCTGATCTCCATGGGGAACGTGGACAGGATCCGCTCGCGCGCGCGGCGGTGGGCATCGGGGCCGAGCGAGAGCGCCTCGCTGATACCGGCGGCCACCGCCTCGGGTTCCTGGGAGTCGATCAGCACGCCGGCGCCGTCCACCACCTCGGGCATCGCCGTCACGTCCATCACCACCGGCACACAGCCCGCCAGCATCCCCTCGGCCACGGCCAGCCCGAACCCCTCGTGTTGCGAGGCCTGGACGTAGACCGAGGCGCGGGCGTAGAGGTCCTCGAGATCCTCGTCGGAGAGCCAGCCGGTGAACTCGACGTTGTCGGAGGCCAGCGCGCGCAGCTGCTCGCCTGCCTCGTCGTGGGCCTTTCCCACGAACACGAAGCGCACGTCGGGCAGGTGCCGCGCCGCCTCCACGAACGGCTGATGGCCCTTCTGCATCAGCGTCGTGCTCACCAGATGGCCGACGGTCAGCGCCAGCCGCTCGCGCGGCTTGGACTCGTCCAGGGGACCGAAGGGGTCGGGCACGCCGTGGTGGACCACGGTCACGCGCTCGGGCGGGATCGGCGTGTTCGCCTCGATCTCCGTGCGCGAGTAGTTCGAGTTGGTGATCAGCCGGTCGGCGCGCTTCATGATCCAGCGGCTGGCCCACCGGCGCAGGCCGCCCTGCTGGTAGCCGTAGCCGATGTCGGGCATGTTGGCCGTGTCGAAGCCGCCGATGATCTGCACCGAGGGCTTTCGCATCAGCCAGGCCAGGGTGACCGGGAAGAAGGTGTGCCAGGAGGCGAACCAGCCGAAGACGGCATCGCATCGCCTGACCGCCGCCACGAGCTCGAGCAGGTTGCCCACCCGCCCGGGCTGGTACCAGTCCTCGATCTCGTAGCGCTCGGCCAGGATCGCGCGGTCGATGGCCACGAACGACGCCTTGCGCGAGTGCACGTAGAGGATTCGCGGCCTGGTCACGGGAGAACCTCGCTGCGCATCCGGCCGAGCCTGCTGCTTGCGCTCACAACGGCACCGGCGCCTCGCCCTGGATGAAGGTGCGGTGCCACTGCGAGAGCTCGAGCAGGCAGTAGAGCAGCAGCTTGTGGTCGGCTCCGCCCGACCGGTTCGCGGCCACCAGCGACTCGACCGTGGCCGGGTCCACGATCTCGGCCAACTCGCTGCCCGGCTCGTAGCGGCGACCCACCTCCTCGCCCAGCGAGCTGCGCATCCAGTCGCCGTAGGGGGTGGAGAAGCCGTGCTTGGGCCGCTTCACCACCTCGGGCGGCACGAGCCGCGCCAGCGCCTTGCGGTGCAGGCGCTTGCCCTCGCGTATGCGCACGCGCTCGCGCGCGGGGGTGGCCTCCACGAAGCGCATCAGCTCCACGTCCAGGAACGGCACCCGCTGCTCCAGCGACGCCGACATCGACATCTTGTCCGCGCAGATCAGCAGGCCGTCGGGCAGGAAGAGGTGCGTGTCCAGGTACAACGCCTGCTCCACCAGGCCGCGGTCGCCCACGTCGGCCAACACGCCCTCGGCCAGGCCGCGCCGTTCCTCGGCGGCCTGGCTTCCGATGCCGCCCACCAGCCGGGTGCGCAGATCGTCGTCGGTGATCTCCACGAGGCGCACCAACCGCTCGGCCGGGGAGACGTCGTCGAGCAGCCGGCTGGCCCGCCGGACGCGCTCGTTGCCTCCGGCGAGCCCGCGGGCGATCGCCTGCAACGGACGCGCGACGGGGCCCGCGAACGCCGCGACCCCCAGGGCCGCGGCGGCCTGGTGGCGCCCGTAGCCGCCGTGGGGCTCGTCCGCGCCCTGTCCCGACAGCACCACCTTCACCGACTGCGCGGCAAAGCGCGAGAGCTGCATCAGCGCCCCCGCCGAGGGCAGGCCGACGGGCTCCTCCAGGCGCCGTACCGAGCGGTCGAGCTCGGTGAGGAAGTCGCCCTCGGCCATCTCGGTGTCGTGGTGGTCGGTGCCGATCGCCGCGGCCGTCTCGCGGGCGTAGCGGCGCTCGTCGAGCTCGTCGCCGTGGCCGGGAAAGCCGATCGTGAAGGTCTGGGGCGGTGCCGGCGAGCGGGTCGCCATGGCGGCGACGATGGCGGCCGAGTCGACGCCGCCGGAGAGGAAGGCCCCATAGGGCACGTCGGACATCATCTGGCGCTCCACGGCGTCGCCGAAGCGGTCGGCCAGCTCGGCCTCCAGCTCGGCGCCGCGTAGGCCCTCGAGCGGGGCGGCGGGCCCCTCGCGGAAGCTCGTGAGCCTCGGCGGTGACCCCTCTTCGGCCACGAGCAGCGACGCCGGCCCGAGCTTGGACACGCCCTCGAACAGCGTTCGCGGCGCGGGCACGAAGCGGCAGGCGAGGAAGTGGTCCAGCGCCACCCGGTCCACCCGGGGCTCGACCAGGCCGGCGGCCAGCAGGGCGCCGATCTCGGAGGCCAGCGCCAGCCGCCGGCCGTCGCTCCACCAGTACAACGGCTTTACGCCGAACGGGTCGCGAGCGGCGACCAAGCGGTGGCGGTGCTCGTCCCACAGGGCGAAGGCGAAGATCCCGTTCAGGCGCGAGACGAAGCCCTCGCCCCACTGCTCGTAGCCGTGCACGACGACCTCGGAGTCCGAGTGGGTGGCGAAGCGGTGGCCGAGGCCCTCGAGCTCGGCGCGCAGCTCGGCGTGGTTGTAGATCTCGCCGTTGACGATCGCGGTGACCGCGCCGTCCTCGGAGCGCAGGGGCTGGTCGCCCCCGGCGACGTCGATGATGGCCAGCCGGGTGTGGGCCAGGGTTACCGGCCCGATCCGGGCGACTCCCTCACCGTCGGGACCGCGGTGGTGCAGCGCGTCGGTCATACGCCGGCCGGCATCGGTCGAGTCGCCGCCGCCGGGGTCGAGGATCACGCCGATTCCGCACACGGCCCGCATCTTGGCGCACGCGTCTGTCACCGAGCCGTCGCTTCATCGTCACACCCGCGTCTGGAGCCTTCGCACGGCGGGGAAGACGATCGGCCGATCGACGATCGAGACGGAGGTGGGACATGTACGGCTTGATGGGACTCATCCACGCCCGGCTGGTCCTCACGGGGCAGGCGCTGCGCCGCGAGGGCGGTCAGGGCACGGTGGAGTACGTGGCGCTGATCCTGCTGGTCGCGCTGGTGATGGCCGGCGTGGTGGCGGCCATGAAGGGCTTCAAGACCAACGACGGCAAGGAGCTGGGCGACCTGATCATCGCCAAGATCAAGGAGGCGGTGCGAAAGGTGGAGTTCTAGGCGTTGCGCGATCGCCGGGCTCGTCGTAGGTTGGCGGCGATGCGACCGAGGACGATCTCTCTCGCCGTAGCCGGGTGGCTGCTCGTGCTGGCGCTGGCCGGCGCCTCCGCCGCCTCGGCCAAGACGGTGAGCGACTCGGACGGGCCGGTGCAGTCCTCCTTCTCCTACACCGAGAGCGCGGACCGCACCGAGTTCAAGGACTTCCAGCTCGACATCAGCCGTAACGGCGCGCTGCTGCTGCGCACGACGCTGCCCAAGTACCAGGGCTTCTTCCCGGGCGGGTTCCTGAACCAGCCGACCCTGAACGTGGAGGACCTCGACGGCGACGGGGAGCCCGAGGTGCTGCTCGACCTGTTCTCGGGCGGGGCGCACTGCTGCGTCACGGCGCTGGTCTTCCGATACCAGGCCGCCTCCAACTCGTACAAGTCACTGGCCAACGACTTCGGGGACGTCGGCTTCAAGCTGCGCAACCTCGACGGGAAGGGACCGCGGGAGTTCCTCAGCCGCGACCCGGTGTTCTCCGGCGCCTTCTCCTCCTACGCCGAGAGTCGCTTCCCCATCCAGGTACTGCGCCTGCGAAAGGGCAAGTTCGCCGACGTAACGAGCCGCTTTGGCAAGCTGGTGCGCGCCGACCTCCGCCGCCACCGGGCCGTCTACCCGCGATATCGCAAGCAGAAGCTCAACGCCCGCGGAGTCTTCGCCGCCGTTGCCGCCGACCAGTACCGGCTCGGCGATCGGAAGGGGGCCGCGGCCACCCTGCGCAAGGCCGCCAAGGTGTACGGCCCAAAGTTCGCACGCAGCCTCAGGCGCTTCCTCACGCGCTACGGCTACCGGCGCTGAGGGACTCGCAAGGAGGCGGCACGCTCCGGCCGGCAGGCCGGACGAGCCGCCGGCCGTGCCACGATGAAGCGGATGAGCACCTCCCTCAACGAGCTGCCCGTGGCCGTCTTCGACTCGGGCGTAGGCGGCCTCACCGTGCTGCACGAGTGCCTGGTCAGCCTGCCCCACGAGGACTTCCTCTACCTGGGCGACACCGCCCGCTTTCCCTACGGCGACCGCTCGCGCGAGGAGCTGGGGCGCTTCGCCTGCGAGCTCACCGACATCCTGCTCGACCACGGCACCAAGCTGATCGTGGTGGCCTGCAACTCGGCCTCCTCCGCCGCCCTGCCCGCGCTGCGCGCGCGGCTCGAGGGGCGCGTGCCGCTGGTCACCGTGGTCTCGCCCGAGTCGCGCCTGGCCGCCTCGGCCACGCGCAACCAGCGGGTCGGGCTGATCGCCACGCCGGCCACCGTGGCCAGCCACGCCTACACCAGGGAGCTTGCGGTCGCGTCCGCCGGTGGCGCCGAGCTGTTCCCCGTCGCCTCGCGTGAGCTCGCCTCGCTGATCCAGCAGGGGGGAGAGGTCGACCAGGAGACGGTGGAGTGCGTCGAGCGGGCCTGCGAGCCGCTGATCGAGGCGGGCGTCGACACGGTCATCCTTGGCTGCACGCACTACCCGCTGGTGCGCGCCCTGCTCCAGCGCACGCTCGGCCGCGGGGTGCGCATAGTCACGTCGGGCGAGGCGATCGCCGAGGACGTAGAGCACGAGCTGGAGGCCGCCGGCACCGCCGCCCCGAACGAGCGCCGCGGCGCCTACCGGTTCCTGGCCAGCGGCGATCCGGAGGAGTTCCGGCGCCTGGGCACGCGCTTCCTGCAGCTGCCCATCGCCAAGGTGAGCCACGTGCGCGTGGGGGCCGATACGGCGGAGGCCTTGGCGTGAGCGCAAGCAGCCCGCTCGGCCTCCAGCGAAGCAGCCGGCTCGGCCGGCTGCGCACGACCCCCCTCCTGCGCAGCGAGGTTCTCGCGTGACCCGCCCCGACGGCCGGGCCCCCGATCAGCTGCGCGAGGTCTCGATCCAGCCCGGTTTCATGGCCACCGCCGACGGCTCGGCGCTGATCGCGGCGGGCGGAACGCGGGTGATCTGCACGGCTTCGGTCGAGGAGTCGGTGCCCAAGTGGATGCGCGGCCGCGGCCGTGGCTGGGTCACCGCCGAGTACTCGATGCTTCCGGCCTCCACCGGCCAGCGCAAGCAGCGCGACGTGACCAAGGGCCGACCCGACGGGCGTACCGTGGAGATCCAGCGGTTGATCGGCCGGGCGCTGCGCGGGGTGGTCGACTTCGAGAAGCTGGGTGAGCGCACGGTGTGGATCGACTGCGACGTGCTCGAGGCCGACGGCGGCACCCGCTGCGCGGCGATCACCGGCGCCTACGTGGCCCTCGAGGCGGCGCTGGAGCCGTTGGTGGCCGAGGGACTGCTGGAGACCGTGCCGCTCAACCAGTCCGTGGCCGCCGTCTCCTGCGGTGTGGTGGACGGCACGCCCGTCCTCGACCTCGACTACCCGGAGGACTCCAACGCCGAGGTGGACATGAACGTCGTGATGACCGGCGACGACGGCCTGGTCGAGGTGCAGGCCACCGGCGAGCGCACCCCGCTCAGCCGCGCCTCGCTGGACGACCTGCTGGGCCTGGCCGCGGGCGGCATCGCCCAGCTGCGCGAGCTCCAGCGCGCCGCCATCTCCGCGTGAAGCTCGTCTTGGCCTCGCGCAACGCGCACAAGGTGCGCGAGCTGGATGGGTTGATGAAGCCGCACGAGATCGTCGCGCTGCCCGACGCGATCGAGCTTCCCCCCGAGACGGGGGAGACGTTCGCCGCCAACGCCCTGGGCAAGGCCCGCGCGGCGGCCGCGGCCCGGGACGCGGTGGCGATCGCCGACGACTCGGGAATCGAGGCTGCAGCGCTCGACGGGCGGCCCGGCGTGCGCTCCGCCCGTTTCGCCGGCGAGGGCGCCACCGACGAGGAGAACCTGGACAAGCTGCTCCGCGACGTCTCGGCGGACGGCGACACGCGCGTGGCCTACGTCTGCGCGCTGGTGGCCGTGTGGCCCGACGGTCGCGAGCTGGTCTGCGAGGAGCGCTGCGAGGGCCATCTAACCCACCAGCCCCGCGGCGAGGGCGGCTTCGGCTACGACCCGGCCTTCGTGCCCGACGACTACGCCGACGGTCGCACGATGGCCGAGCTGGTCCCAGCCGAGAAGGACGCGATCAGCCACCGCGGCCGCGCGGCGCGGGCGCTGGTGCAGGCGCTCTAGAGGATCGCGTTGCGTTGTGGGGGCCGGGGCGCCCTCAACGCAACGTTCGAGTCCCTCCGCGCAGGTTCACCGCCGCCGACGCCCCCACGGCCAGCAGCACGCCGGCGTAGCCCTGGTAGTCGTTGAGCAGCAGCAACAACGCCGCCACGACGCAGATCCCGACGGTCACGATCCACGCGATTCGCGACAGAGGCACGCCGTTATTGTGACTGCCATGGCCGTCGACCAGCGGGCTCCCGTCTCTCCCGAGTCCGCGGCGGGTCAGTTGGTCGAGATGTCGGCCGACGTCCGCGCGGCGGTGGTGGCCGACCCCGCCGGAGGGCTGATTGGGGCATCGGAGGAGCTCGATCCCACCCGGGCGCGCAGCCTCGCCGGCCTGGCCGCCGACCTTTTCTCGGCCGCCGACAGCGCCCTCGGCGACCCGGCCCAGCAGGTCGAGGCGCGCGTGGAGGGCGGGGGCATCTTCGCCGCGCGCAGCGCCCGCTACACGCTCGCCTGCGTGGTCAGGCGGCTGGCGCTGCCCGCGCTCATCCTCTACGACCTCCAGGCGACGCTGACCGAGATGGAGTCGAGCCCGTGAAGGATCAGCCCAAGGGCGCGATGGCCCGCGCGACCGCGATGGCCGAGGGTGCGGCCACGGCCATGCGCCGTCGCCAGCGCGACCGCGAGCCGCGCGTGCTGCTCTACCGAAAGCCTGGTGACCCGCGCGTCCTGGCCCCGGGCGCCAAGGGCCAGGACCGGGTGCTCGAGGTGGCCGAGAAGATGGTCGCTCTGGCCGATGAGGCCGACCCACAGACCCGCCGTCAGCGCCGAGCGCAGCGCAGCGCCGCGCGCGAGGGCGACGCGTGAGCCTGGTCGAGCCCGAGCTGGCCGAGCGCGTGATCGCCCGCGCCCTGTCCCACGGCGGCGACATGGCCGAGGTCTACGCCGAGAGCCGCAGCGGCTTCTCGCTGGGCCTGGACGACGCCCGCATCGAGCGCCCCCAGGCGGGCGCCGAGCGCGGGGCGTCGGTGCGCGTGGTGCGCGGCGAGTCGACCTTCTTCGGCCACGTGGACGGACTCACCGAGGACGGCCTGATGGCCGTCGCCGACTCGGTGGCCCAGGCCGTGCGCGGCGAGCGCCGCGAGCCGGTGGCGCTGGGCGCTTTGAGCGGTGGGTCGCGCCACGAGGTGACCGAGCCGCCCGAGGAGATAGCGCCCGAACGCCAGGTCGAGATCCTGCGGGCCTGCGACGAGGCCGCCCGGGCCCAGGGTCCCGAGGTCGCCCAGGTGGCCTGCGGCTACATGCACGACCACCGGCTGGTGGAGGTGTTCAACTCCGACGGCCTAGGTGCCGCCGACGAGCGCACCCGCCTGCGGCTGTCCGCCCAGGTGGTCGCCCGCCGGGGCGAGCGGGTGGAGACCGGCACCCAGACCCGCGGCGGGCACGCCGGGTTCGAGCTGCTGGGCGAGGACCCCGAGGCGGTTGCCCGCGACGCGGCTCGCAAGGCGCTCACCCTGCTCGACGCCGTGGACGCGCCCTCCGGCCGCCTGCCCGTGGTGGTGGGCAACGGCTTCGGCGGGGTGCTGCTGCACGAGGCCGTCGGGCACGGCCTGGAGGCCGACGCGGTGCACAAGCGCGCCAGCGTGTACGCCGGCCGGCTCGGCGAGCAGCTGGCGGCCCGGGGCGTGACGGCCTATGACGACGGCGCCCGCGCCAACGAGTGGGGCTCGGATGGCATCGACGACGAGGGCCATCCCACCCAGCGCACCACGGTGATCGAGGACGGCCGCCTCACCTCCTTCCTGCACGACCGCCAGAGCGCCCGCGCCGACGGCGTGCAGCAGACCGGCAACGGCCGCCGTCAGTCCTTCCGTCACCTGCCGATCCCGCGCATGACCAACACCTACTTCGCGCCCGGGGACGCCACGCCCGAGGAGCTGATCGCCTCGATCGACCGCGGCCTGTACGCCGTCTCCTTCGGCGGCGGGCAGGTGGAGCCGGCCACCGGCGACTTCGTCTTCGGCGTCTCCGAGGGCTACCTGATCGAGAACGGCCGGGTGACCGCCCCGGTGCGCGGCGCGACGCTCGTGGGCAACGGGCTGCAGGCCCTGGCCGCCGTGGACGGCATCGCCGCCGACCTCTCGATCGCCACGGGCTACTGCGGCAAGGCGGGCCAGAGCGTGGCCGCCGGGGTGGGCCAGCCGCACGTGCGCATCCGCGAGCTGACGGTCGGCGGCACCGGGTGACTGAGGAGCTCGAGGAGCTCGCGCGCACGTCGGTCGAGGCCGCGCTGGCGGCCGGCTGCGATCAGGCCGAGGCCTGGTCGGAGAGCTCCACCTCGCGCCAGATCCGCGTCTACGACGGCGCCGTGGAGAGCCTGAGCGACGCGGGCGGGAGGGGAATCGGCATCCGCGCCTTCGTCGGCGGGCGCACGGGCTATGCCTACGGCACCGATCTGGGCGCCGAGGGCCTGCGGGCGCTGGCGGGGCGCGCCCACGCGCTGGCAGCGGTGGCCGACCCCGACGAGCACGCCGGGCTGCCGGCCGAGAACGGCGTGACCGAGGTGGGCGGCCTGGAGTCGCCCGCGATGGCCGGCTGGAGCACCGAGGACAAGGTGGCGCTGGCGCTGGAGATCGACCGCGCCGCCCGCTCGCGCCCCGGGGTATCCCAGGTGGAGAACACCGTCTACTCCGACGCCGAGGGGCGCGCCGCGATCGCCAACTCCACCGGCTTCCGCGCCTCCTACGCCGCCACCCAGGCCTGGGCCTACTCCTCGGCCTTCGCGGGCGAGGGCGAGGACCTGATGACCGGCATGGGCATCGACCTCGGCCGCGACCCGGGCGCGCTCGACGCCGAGGCGATCGGCCTGGAGGCGGCCGACCGCGCGCTGGCGCTCCAGGGCGCCCGTCAGCCCGCCAGCCGTCGCTGCCCGGTGGTGCTCGACGCGTTCGTGGCCGCCTCGTTCGCCGGCTTCATCGGCGGCATGTGCTCGGCCGACTCCGTGCAGCGCGGCCGCTCGCTGTTCGCCGGGCGCGAGGGCGACGAGGTGGCCGACGCCGGCTTCGCGCTCACCGACGACGGCCGCCACCCCGACGGTCCCTCCAGCGCTCCCTTCGACGGCGAGGGCTCGGCCACCCGCGCCACCCCGCTGATCGCCGGGGGGCGCCTGTGCGGCTACCTCTACGACTCCCGCACCGCGCGCAAGGACGGCGGCTCCACGACCGCCAACGCCGGCCGCGGCTCCTACCGCTCTCCGCCCTCGGTGGGCACCACCAACCTGGTCATCCAGCCGGGCGAGGGCAGCCTCGAGGACCTGGTCGCGCGCGCCGGCGACGGGCTCTATGTGACCGAGGTGGCGGGCCTGCACTCGGGCGTGAACCCCGTGTCGGGAACGTTCTCGGTCGGGGCGTCGGGGCGGCTGATCGAGAACGGCGAGCTGGGTGCTCCGGTGCGCGAGATAACCATCGCCAGCGACCTCGTGGGCATGCTTCGCGACGTGACCGCAGTTGGGGGCCAGCCGCGCTGGGTGCCGCTGGGCGGGAGCGTCCAGGCCGTCCCGCTGCTCGTCGGAGAGATGTCCGTCTCAGGGTCCTGACCCCGCAAATTGGGACAATCGCGCCACTCGAACCCGCTTGCAAAGCCAAATCGATCCTTCCGTCGTCCGCGCACCCCGTTATGTTCGCGCCATCGTGAATCCCCCTAGAAGGAGGAGAAAATGACGAAGTCGGAGTTCGTCGATCAGGTGGCCAGCGAGTCTGGCCTGTCAAAGGGCGACGCCGGCGAAGCCGTGGATGCGGTGCTCGGCGTCATCGAGGGCACGCTGAAGCGGGGTGGAGAGATCAACTTCACCGGCTTCGGCAAGTTCTCCGTCGCCGACCGCGGCGCCCGTCAGGGCGTCAACCCGCAGACCGGGGAGAAGATCCAGATCGCGGCCACCAAGGTTCCGCGCTTCTCCGCAGGCTCAGCCCTCAAGAAGTCCGTCAAGGGGGGCTAGTACCGCCTAGCCCGCGTCCGCGAGGGTCCCGTCTGCGGGGCCCTCGCGGCCTTTGGACTCCTTGACCGAGGTCCATTTCGCCGACCGGCTGGCCGCCCTCGTAGAGGAGCGTTCGAGCCGGGTCGTCCTCGGCCTCGACCCCGATCCGGCCCGGCTGTGGCCGGAGGCGCTGGAGGGGGGCGAGGCCGGCTCGCCGGCCGAAGCGACCGGCGCGGCGGTGGCCCGCCACTGCCGGCTGGCCATCGAGGCCGCCGGCCCCGAGTGCGTGGCGGTCAAGCCCCAGCTGGCCACCTTCGAGCGCCTCGGCGCCGCGGGCTGGCGGGCGCTGGAGGCCACCCGCGACTCCGCCCGCGAGCACGGGCTGCTGCTGCTCGCCGACGGCAAGCGCGGCGACGTCCCCGTCACCGCGTCCGCCTACGCCCAGGCGCTGGTGGGCTCCACGCCCGGCCCCTACGGCCCCGTCCCCGGCCTGGGCGCCGACGCCTTCACCGCCAACCCGTTGCTGGGTCGCGACTCGCTCGAGCCGCTGATCGACGCCGCCGCCACGGCCGGGGCGGGCTGCTTCGTGCTGGTCAGCACGTCGAACCCGGGCGCCGCGGACCTGCAGGACCTGGATGCCGGCGGGCGGCCGCTGCACGAGCACGTGGCAGAGATGGTCGAGGCCCTCGGCGCCGGGCACGTAGGGGAGTGCGGCCTGTCGCTGGTGGGCGCCGTGACCGGCGCCACCCGGCCCGAGCGGCTGGCCCGGCTGCGCGAGCTGATGCCGCGAGCGATCTTCCTGCTGCCCGGGGTGGGGGCCCAGGGCGGCGACCCCTCGGTGCTGGGCGCCGCCTTCTCGCCGCACCCGGCCGCGGGTCTGGTCACGGCGTCGCGCTCGATCGTGAACGCCCACGCCGAGCGGGGCGGCGACTCCGGCCAGGCGGCCCAGTCGGCCGCTCGCGAGCTGCGCGCGGCGGCCTGGGCTCTCTAGGGGCGGAGGCGACCAGCGGCCCACCGCGGGGCCGCGGCGATCTATTCTGGCCCCCAGCCGCTCGGCCCGTCCGAGACGGACCCCCGCCATGGCCGACCAGTCATCACGCAGTCCGCTTCGCCTGCTCGCTCCCGCGGCCCTCGTCGTGGTGGGCATCATCTTCCTGATCATCGTGGCCTCCGGCATCGGCGGCGGAGGGGGCTCGAACTCGTCCTCCAATGCCGCCGACACCTCCACCGCCGAGGCGACCAAGACCGCGACGACCAAGAAGCCGGCCAAGAAGCAGGCGCCCACCTACACCATCAAGGCCGGCGACAACCTGGGCTCCATCGCCCAGAAGACCAGGGTCCCGATCGAGAAGCTCCAGGAGCTCAACCCGGCCCTCGATCCGCAGGCCCTCGTGTCCGGGCAGAAGATCAAGCTCCGGTAGTGCCCCTGCGCATCGTCTGCGCCCTGCTCGCGAGCCTGGCCGCCCTGGCCGCGACGTCCGCCGCCCCAGCCCTCGCCGCCCCCAAGCAGCGACCGAACCTCGGCCAGGCGGCCAGCGCGATCCTGATCGACTCGCGCGACGGCTCGGTGATCCTGGCCAAGGACCCGCGCGAGCGCCGGCCGATGGCCAGCACCACCAAGCTGATGACCGCGCTGCTCACCCTCGAGCGCACCAAGCCCAATCAGGTCTTCACGGCGTCCAGCTACCGCGCGGCGCCGGTGGAGTCGAAGATCAGCCTGCGCCCGGGCGAGCGCATGCGCGTGTCCGACCTGTTCGAGGGCATGATGCTCGAGAGCGCCAACGACGCCGCCGAGACGCTCGCCGAAGGCGTCGCCGGCTCGCGCGCCCGCTTCGTGGCCGCCATGAACGCGCGCGCCCGGGCGCTCGGGCTGACCGACACCTCCTACGGCAACCCGATCGGCCTGGACGACTCCTCCACGCACACCAGCGCGCGCGACCTGGCCGCGCTGGCCCGGCGGCTGATGGCCAACCCACGCTTCGCCTCGGTGGTCGGGCGCCCGACGGCCGTGCTCGAGACCGGCGTGCGGCGGCGGGTAGTGAACAACCGCAACGAGCTCGTGGGCCGCTACCCCTACGTGAAGGGGGTGAAGACCGGCCACACGCGCCAGGCCGGCTACGTGCTGGTGGGCGCGGCCCAGAACGCGCGCGGGGCAAAGGTGATCAGCGTGGTGATGGGCGAGCCCGGCGAGACGGCCCGAAACGCCGACTCGCTGGCCCTGCTGCAGTACGGGCTGTCGCGCTTCGTCCGGCGCAAGGTGCTCGACGCCGACGTGGCGGTGGCCTCCGCGAAGATCAAGTACCGCGGCGATCGGGCCAAGCTCGCGCCGGCGGGCGACCGGTTCCTGGTGGTGGAGCGCGGCGAGCGGGTGCGCACGCGGATCGACGCCCCGCACGAGCTGGGCAAGACGCCGGCCGGCCGGCGGGTGGGCACGATCGCGCTGGTGCGCCACGGGCAGGTGGAGGCGCGGGTGTCGCTGGTCACGGTGGCCGACGTGCCGGGGGCCGGCCCGCTGCGGATCGTGGCCCACGAGTTGGGGGTCGTCTTGACCGTGCTCCTCGCGCTGTTCGTCGTGTGCGCCATAGTTCTCCTCCTAAGACGCAGCCGGTCACGTCGCCGCGAGCGGGAGCGGGAGGCGCGCCGGAGGGCCCGCAACCGGGCCCGAGCGCACGCGGAGGGGGCATCCGAATGATCATCACCGTCACACTCAACGCCGCGATAGACAAGACGCTGGCCGTGCCCAACTTCCGGCTAGGGCGCCGTCACCGTGCGGTGGAGCAGACCTCGATGGCGGGCGGCAAGGGCGTGAACGTGGCCCGCGCGCTCAAGGCGCTCGGCCAGCCCGTGATCGCCACCGGTATCGCCGGCGGGCACACCGGCACGCGCATCATCGAGCAGCTCACCGACGAGCAGATCCTCAACGACTTCGTGCGCATCCGCGAGGAGTCGCGCATGTCCACCGCCGTGGTCGACCCCACCTCGGGCGAGCAGACCGAGATCAACGAGCGCGGGCCCACGGTGTCCGAGGCCGAGCTCGAGCTGTTCGTGGACAAGCTGCTCTACCTGGCCCAGGGCGCCGCGCTGTGCATCTTCTCCGGGAGCGTGCCGCGCGGAGTCGACGAGGGCCTGTACGCGCGGCTGGTGCCCGAGCTGCGTCGGCTGGGGGTCATCTCGATAGTCGACGCCGAGGGCGAGGCCATGCGCCTGGCCACCCGCGCCGGCCCCGACGTGGTCAGCCCCAACGAGCTCGAGGCCGAGGAGCTGGTGGGCCACGAGTTCGCCGATGCCGAGGACCGCGCCACGGCCGTCAAGGAGATCGTGGGGATCGGGGCGCGCGAGGCGATCATGACCATGCCCGACGGCTGCCTGGCCCTGCTGGGCACCGACA
>JBBREO010000007.1:0-55855 GCA_038202855.1 Solirubrobacterales bacterium | reverse complement strand
ACTCCTACGAACTACTCCTCCACTGCGCCGACCTCATCGAGGACAAGGTGCTCCGCCACGGCCATCCCCCGCGCTGGGAAGAAGCCCAAATTGTCAACCTCATCGCCGGGTTGGTCGCGCGGGAGATCGAGGCGGGCAAGTGGGACCACGACGAGATCCGCAAACAGTTCCAAGTTGAAGAGTGGGACCACGTCCCTGGCTTGATAACCAACACACTGGCAGTCAGGCTCCACGAAGCGGGTTACGCCCGCCTCTTCACAGGCGGGTACGGCGACCATTACGTCCCCGAAGCGCCCGACGAATAGCTCTACGGGCCTTAGCGGCCGCAGATCGGGGGCTCAAATCCGTCTCTGCAGTCAGCTGCCCGTCGAGCGTCTCGCCCTCCTACGACTGATCCGGCCCGGCACACCTACCTGTCACTTCCGCGACTGCAGCTACGCGGGTGTCTGCTTCCGGGGCGCGCCCGAGCGCGAGGCCAGGTACACCGGGAACACAACAATCCACAGCAGCAGAGTCCCCAAGGCCCGCGTAAGGCCGCTGGGTCGCCGTCTGGATGGCCCCCCATACGTCAGATCATCGCAGGCCGGTGATGAGGGCCCGCCCCGAAGAGCGCCGCCGCCGCCGAGTTGAAATCCCCCTCCCAACTTTGTGCGCATTGCCACTCTTGGGACAGTTTTGGGACAGTTCTTCTTCGTCAAGGGACTCCGAGGGACCTCGACTGACTCTCGGCGGACGGAACAAACCGCTCTAGCACGCGGAATCGCTATGGGCCGGCCAGGACTCGAACCTGGGACCTACGGATTATGAGTCCGCTGCTCTAACCAGCTGAGCTACCGGCCCGCGGGACGGATCCTACGGCCACGGGCGCCCCCGTTCAGGCCAGGGCCCGCGCCGCCGCCCGCCCGGCCACCCGGCCCGAGAACAGGCAGCCGCCGAGGAACGTGCCCTCCAGCGCCCGGTAGCCGTGCATGCCGCCGCCGCCGAACCCGGCGACCTCGCCCGCGGCGTACAGGCCGGGCAGGGGCTCGCCGCCGGGCTGGAGCACGCGCGCGTCCAGATCGGTCTCCAGGCCGCCGAGCGACTTGCGCGTGAGGATCGACAGCCGCACGGCGATCAGCGGGCCGGCGTCGGGGTCGAGGATCCGGTGCGGCGCGGCCACGCGCGTGACCTTGTCGGCGAAGTAGGCACGCGCGCCGTGGATGGCGGTGATCTGGCCGTCCTTGGAGTAGGGATTGGCCAGCTCGCGGTCGCGGGCCACGATCTGGGCCTCCAGGCCGTCGAAGTCGATCAGCTCCTCTCCCGTCAGGGCGTTCATCCCGCGGACCAGCGCGCGCAGGTCGCGCTCCACGATGAAGTCCTCGCCGTGGTCCTTGAACGCCTGCACGGGCGCGGGCGGTCCGCTGCCCACCCGATCCTTGAGCACGGCGCGGATGCTCTTCGATGTGGTGTCCGGGTTCTGCTCGGAGCCAGAGAGCGCGAACTCCTTCTCGATGATCTTCTCCGTGAGCACGAACCACGTGTAGTCGTGGCCGGTCTGCTGGATGTGGGCCAGGGTGCCGAGCGTGTCGAAGCCCGGGTACAGCGGCCCCGGCAGCCGGCGGCCGACCGCGTCGAACCACATCGACGAGGGGCCGGGGATGATCCTGATGGCGTGCATGGGCCAGATCGGGTCCCAGTTGTGGATGCCCTCCACGTAGTGCCACATGCGGTCGGGGTTGATCTCCCTGGCGCCGGCCTCGCGGGCTATCGCCAGCATCCGCCCGTCCACGTGGGCGGGCACGCCGGAGAGCATCTTGGCCGGCGGCTTGCCCAGGCGCTCGGGCCACTTCTCGCGCACCAGCTCGTGGTTGCCGCCGATGCCGCCGGTGGTGGCGATCACCACCGGCGCCTCCAGCTCGAAGTCGCCGACCTCGGTGCGCGTGCTCTCCTGCCCGCGGGCCGTGGAGCAGGGCTCGAGCAGCTTGCCGGTCACCCCGGTCACCGCCCCGTCGCTCGTCACGAGCCGGTCCACGCGGTGGCGAAAGCGAAGCTCCACCAGCCCGCGGGTGACCGCGGCGCGCACCCGGCGCTCGAAGGGCTCCACGACCCCCGGACCGGTGCCCCACGTGATGTGGAAGCGCGGCACGGAGTTGCCGTGACCGTCGGCGTGGTAGCCCCCGCGCTCGGGCCAGCCGGGGTTGGGCAGCCAGCGCATCCCCTGGGCGTGCAGCCAGGCGCGTTTCTCACCGGCGGCGAAGTCCACGTACGCCTCGGCCCAGCGACGGGGCCACTCGTCCTCGGGACGATCGAAGCTCGCCGTGCCCATCCAGTCCTGCAGCGCCAGCTCGCGCGAGTCCTTGATCCGCATTCGCCGCTGCTCGGGGCTGTCGACGAACATCAGCCCTCCGAGCGACCAGAAGGCCTGTCCGCCCAGGGCGCCCTCGGGCTCCTGGTCGACCACAATCACGCGGCGCCCCGCGTCGGCCAGCTCGGCGGTGGCCACCAGCCCGGCGAGCCCGCCGCCCACCACTATCGCGTCGGCATCCGCGCTCACCGGCGCGACCCTAGTGGAGCTGGAACCCGTGGCGCGGCGCGCTCCGCGGCCTGAGCCCCTCACGCGACGCTCATCCACCCCGGCAACCCTGGCCCGCTATGAACGCTGCCCTATCCAGCCGGCCGACGGCCCGCCAGATGCTCAACAAGGTCCCCGAGGTAACGCTCTACTTCTGGGTGATCAAGATCCTCTGCACCACCGTCGGCGAGACGGCAGCCGACTACCTGAACGTGAACCTGGGGTTCGGGCTGACCAACACGACCTACGTGACCGGCGCTCTGCTGGCCGTGATCCTGTTCGCGCAGTTCCGGCTGCGGCGCTACGTGCCCCCGGTCTACTGGTTCGCCGTCGTCGTGATCAGCGTGTTCGGCACCCTGATCACCGACAACATGGTCGACAACCTGGGCGTCACCCTGCCCACGAGCACGATCGGCTTCTCCATAGCTCTGGCGATCACGTTCGGGGTCTGGTACGCCAGCGAGCAGACGCTGTCGATCCACACGATCGTCACGACCATCCGCGAGTCGTTCTACTGGCTCACGGTGCTCTTCACGTTCGCGCTGGGCACCGCGGCCGGCGACCTGCTGGCCGAGAAGATCAACCTGGGCTACTGGAAGTCGGCCCTGGTCTTCGGCGCGGCGATCGCGGTGATCGCGGTTGCCCACCTCAGGTTCAGGCTCAACGCGATCCTGGCCTTCTGGATCGCCTACATCCTCACCCGCCCGCTGGGCGCCTCGATCGGCGACTACATGTCCCAGTCGAAGGCCGACGGCGGGCTGGCCCTCGGCACCACGGTCACGAGCTTCATCTTCCTGGCCACGATCGCCGTGGTGGTGGCCTACCTGTCGGTGACCAAGCGCGATCAGACCGAGCGCGTGCTCCCGGAGGAGGCGCTGCATCCGGCGCAGCGGGGGCAGCACACCGCTACGCCGGCCTCGCAGGAAGCCTGAGCGTGAACACGGGGCCCTCCGTCGCCTGGGCGACGGTCAGGTCTCCCCCCTCCGCGGTGGCGAGGGATCGGGCCAGCGCCAGCCCGATCCCGTGCCCCCCGGAGTTCCTCGACCGGCGCGCGAAGGCCTGTTCGGGATCCTGAGCCAGGCCGGGGCCCTCGTCGGCCACGTCCACCGCCACCCAACCCGACAGCACGCGGACCGACAGCGTGACCGCGCCCCCGCCGTGCCGGTAGGCGTTGTCCAGCAGCACCTCGAGGATCTGGTCGACCACCAGCGGTGAGGCCTCCGCGACGGGACGGCCCGGGGCCAGACGGGAGCGAAGCGCGCGGCCGTCCTCGGCCAGGAGACCACGCCAACGCATCTCCAGCTCGTCGAGAGCCGTCGTCAGGTCCACGGTCTGATCTCCCCGTGGCGTGTCGCGCGCCACGGCCAGCAGCGTGTCGATGGTCGCCTGGATGCGGTCGACCTGCCCCAGCGCCGCCGTGACCTCCGGTTCGGCCCGGCCGCGCAGCTCCACGGCCTCAAGCTCCAGCCGGAGCGCGGCCAGGGGCGTGCGCAGCTGGTGCGAGGCGTCGGCGCTGAACGCTCGCTCGCGGGCCACGAGCTCCCCCAGCCTCAGCGCCGTCGCCTCCAGCGCGTCGGCGACCTCATCGAGCTCGGCAATCTGCGCCCGCGGCGCGCGCGTGGCGAAGTCGCCCTGGCCGAGGCGGTGGGCGGCGTGGGCCAGGCGCTCCAGGGGAGCTGCCAGGCGCCGGCCCACCAGCAGCGCGGCTCCCGCGGCGAGGGCGATCACCCCGAGCGCGACCGCGAGCAGCGTCAGCCAGGCGCTGTGCACCGCGCCCGCCACCGAGCTGTCGTCGCGTTGCGCCCTCACCACCCCTGTGACCCGCTCGCCGCTCAGGAGCGGGACGGCCACGGTGAGCCTGCCGTTGTCCGAGCGGCTGTGGGGTCGCCCGTCGCCCAGGGCCGCGCGCACGAAGTCGCTCGCTCCAACGGCGCCGCTTCCCGACACCCGCCGCCCGCTGCGGTCGTAGACGGTCAGGCGATCGCGGTTGGGGGGCAGCTCCACCGGGTCCCCCCTCCCGGTGCTCAGGTCGATCTCGCGCGTGGCGGCCACCGTGTCGCGCTGGAGGCGAAGCAGCTCCTCGTCGCGCTGGTTTCGCTGGATCGCGAGCGCGAGCGGGATCGCGAACAGCACCACCGAGGCCGCCGCCACGCCGGCTATGGCGAGCACGAGCCGGCGCCTCACGGAGCCTCGAACCGGTAGCCCACGCCGCGCAGCGTGGTGATCGCCTCGGGCCCGAGCTTGGTCCGCAAGGTCAGAACGTGGGTGTCGAGCGTCTTCGTGGAACCGAGCCAGTCGGTGTCCCACACCTCCCGCATCAGCCGCTCACGGGTGACGACCCGCCCAGCCTCGGAGACCAGCAGGGCGAGCAGGTCGAACTCCTTGGGGCGCAGCCCGACCTCATCGCCACCGGACCAGGCGCGCCGCGCCGCTCGATCGACCACCACGCGGCCCGCCCGCAGCGGCGCCTCCGGCTCCAGCGGCTCGGCCACCTCGAACCGGCGCATGTGGGCGCGCACTCGAGCCAGCAGCTCGGAGAGTCGGAAGGGCTTGACCAGGTAGTCGTCGGCGCCGGCGTCCAAGCCGGAGACCACGTCGAGCTCCTGGTCGCGCGCGGACAGGATCAGGATCGCCAGCTCGGGGCGCGCGGCGCGCAGCCGGCGACATACCTCGATCCCGTCGACGTCGGGCAGGCCGAGGTCGAGCACCACGAGGCCCAGGCCACCATCTTCGGCGTGCCGCAGCGCCGGCCCGCCGCGGGCCAGGCGGCTGACGTCGTAGCCCTGGCTGTCGAGCACGCGCACGAGGCCGGCGGCGATCGCGTCGTCGTCTTCCACCACGAGGATCTTCCCCAGGCTCATCACCGCCGAGTATCGGCCATCGCGCCGGCGCCGCGCCCAGCTTCGACCGGGCGCCTCGACACACCCCGGTCCGCGACGGCACAACGGGCGGCGTAGGCCACCAGCCAGAGCAGAGCGGGAACTGCCGGCAGGACCATCCGCGGCTCCGCCGAGGGGATCAGGTGGAGCAGCACCGTGCCCGCCGCCAGGGCGGCGAAGGGGAGCGCTTCGCGAGGCAGCCATCCCCGCCGACGGACGAGCACCACGGCCGCCCAGGCGACAGCGCCCAGAAGCAGCGAGTTCGCGACCCCGTAGGCGACCACCAGAACGCCGGGTGGCCGCGGCCGGAACTCCTCCAAGAACCAGAGCCGCGAGAAGTTCGCCGCCAGGTTTCTCAGATAGCCCCCGGGCCGGGCCCGGATATTGGCGAGCGCGATTCGGCGAAGCGCTCGATCTCGCTCGATGGGCGTCACCCGCTGCAGGCCGTTGAAGAGGGGGCGATAGCGAGACAGGGCCGGGGTAGCGAGCACGGTGTGGAAGGCGTGCCATTGCCCGGTCTCGCCGCGGACACCAGTCGGGGACATCCAGTAGAGCGAGCTGCCGCCGGAGTTGCCCCAGTAGAGCGGGCGTCCGGTCACCTCATACGTGTAGATGAGCCACGGGGCACAGGCGGCCAGCGCCACCGCGCACACACACATCGTCCGGCGCGCCGGAGCGCGGTCGGCCGCGAGCACCCACCACAGGGCCGACGCCGCGAGCATGGCGACTAGCAGCCACCCGTACTCGAGCCGCACCATGGCGAGCGACCCGAAGGCCAGCCCGGCGAGGACGACGTGCCGGCGGGCGCCGCCCGCGAGCAGGCGGCTGGTCCACAGCAGGCCAGCCGTGACCAGCAGTACCGCGAGCGGCTCCTTGTGTAGTGACGGCAGCCCCTCGTAGAACGGGAGATGCAGCCCGAAGGCATACGTACCTGCGAGTGCGCCACCCGGAGCGAGGCGCGTGCGGAGCAGGCGGTAGAAGACGAGCGCGGACGCAAACAGGAGGCATGGGCCGAGGAGGCGCGCGGCTGCGAGCGGGGCGTGGAGCGCTACGAACGGCGTGAGCAGCAGGGGCGCGCCCGGACCGTGCCAGAGGTAGGAGACCGAGTCCATCGTTCCCGGCAGGGCGTAGTGGCCGTGCAGAAGCCGATCGGAGGCGCGCAGCAACGGAGCCTCGTCCCCTACGGGCTTGGACCCGCGCTGGCCGAGGACGGGAACGGCGACGTACAGCGCCAGCAAGGGCAGGAGAGACACCACCGAGCCCTTTGGCCTCGACGGGGCCGAGACCGAGGTGGACACGCGCCCAGTGTCAGAGGCGCGGATGAGGTCTCGGTGAGGGCAGGCCGCGGGACACAGGCGACGAGCTTTGACCTGGCGTTGACCTGGCCCGGACATGGCGATGACGGGCCGCTCCTAGGTTCGCCCTCATGTCGACCGCTCCCACCTCAGGCAACGCGCGCACTCGTAGGACCCTGGCCGTCGGTGTGGCCGCCCTGGCGGTCGCGGCCGCGGGTTGCGGCGGCTCGTCGTCGGGATCCGGAAACGCGTCCAAGCCGGTGAGCCCCAACAAGGCCGAGGTGAGCCCGGCCGGCGACATCCCCGACAACCAGGCCTACGTGGCCTACACCCCTCCCCGAGGCGGCTACTCGGTGAAGGTGCCCGAGGGCTGGGCGCGCAAGAGATCGGGTGCGAGCACCACTTTCACCGACAAGCTCAACAGCATCACGATGGAGGCGGTACCCGCCCAGGTGGCGCTGACCACCGGCGACGCCAAGCGGACGGAGCTGCCCAAGCTCGCGAAGACCGTCAAGGGCTTCCAGGCCGGCAAGGTCAAGTCCGTCGTCCGCAGCGCGGGCCCCGCGGTGCGGATCACCTACCTGTCCGCCGGCCGGCCCGATCCCGTGACCGGCAAGGCCCGCCCCCAGGCCGTGGAGCGCTACGTGTTCTTCCACAAGGGGAGGGACGTGGTGCTCACGCTCTCGGGCGCCAAGGGGGCCGACAACGTCGATCCGTGGAAGATCGTCACCGATTCGCTCCGGTACACGCGTTGAGCGCGGTGCTCGAGGCCGAGAGCCTCTACCGCTTCTTCCACGCCGGCGACGAGGAGACGCTGGCGCTCCAGGGAGTCACGCTCGAGGCCCACCCCGGTGAGCTGATCGCGGTGACGGGGCCGTCGGGATCCGGCAAGTCGACGCTGATGTCCTGCCTGGCCGGCCTCGACGAGCCCGACGGCGGGATGGTGCGGATCGACGGTGAGCGCCTGTCGCGCCGCCCCGAGGAGGAGCGCGCGCGGGCGCGGGCGCGGTCCATCGGCATGCTCTTCCAGCAGGCGAACCTGGTCGGCCACCTCTCGGTGGAGGACAACGTGGCCCTGGCTCAGCGCCTGGGCGAGGACACGACCGGTTCTCAGTGGCGCGCGACGGTGCTGGAGCGCTGTGGCATCGCGGGACGCGCGCACGCGCGCCCCGCCCAGCTGTCTGGCGGCGAGCTGGCTCGCGCAGGCCTGGCCGTGGCGCTGGCCAACGACCCCCACGCGATCCTCGCCGACGAGCCGACCGGTGAGCTGGACGAGGTGACCGCCGGCCGCGTGCTCGATCTGCTGCGCGAGCGCGCCGGCGACGGCGCCGCGGTGCTCGTGGTCACCCACAACGCGGCGGTGGCCGCCGCGGCGGACCGCGAGATCAGATTGCGCGACGGGCGGGTTGAAGCGTGAGCTCCGAGGCCGTACTGGTCCGCTGCTCCGGCGCGGCTCGCAGCTATGGCACCGGCTCCGCCGCCACGGTGGCGCTGGAGCCGACCGACTGCGAGGTGCTAGCGGGCGAGCGGGTGGCGCTGGTGGGCCCCTCGGGCTCGGGCAAGTCCACGCTGCTGCACCTGATGGCGGCCCTCGACGAACCGACCAGGGGCGACGTGGACTGGCCGGCCATCGGAGGGCCCGGTGAGCTGCGCCCGGGTCCGGTGGCGGTGGTCTTCCAGGGCCCTAGCCTGCTCCCCCCGCTCACGATCGAGGAGAACGTGGCGCTGGCGTTGATACTCGGGGGCGCAACCGACGCGAAGGCCCACGAGCTCGCCCGGGAGGCGCTGGAGCGGCTGGGCCTGGGCGACCTGGCCGAGAAGCTCCCCGAGGAGATATCCGGCGGCCAGTCCCAGCGCGTGGCGATAGCGCGCGCCCTGGCCGGCCGCCCCCGGCTGATATTGGCCGACGAGCCCACCGGCCAGCTCGACCACGTGAGCGGCGTCGCGGTGGTCGACGTGCTGCTCGCCACCGCCGAGCACACCGGCGCCGCGCTGGTGGTCTCCACGCACGATCTCTCGGTCGCCGACCGCCTGCCCGAGCGCTGGGAGATGCACAGCGGCCGGCTGACCACCACCACGCGGGAGCCGGCATGGTCGCGCTGACCTGGCTCAGGGGGCTGCTGGCCCACCGCCGCGGACGCATCCTCTCCACGGCGCTCGGCGTGGCCGTGGGTGTCGCGCTGCTGGCCTCGATCGGCAGCTTCCTCTCCTCTACGAACTCCAAGATGACCCAGCGCGCGGTCGCCCGGGTGCCGGTGGACTGGCAGGTGGAGGCCCAGACCAGCGCCAACCCCTCCTCCGTCCTGACGCAGGTCAAAGGCTTCCCCCACGTGACCCGCGCGCTGCCCGTGGGCCTGGCCGACACCACCGGCCTGCGCGCCACCACCGGGGGCTCGGTCCAGAAGACGGGTCCGGGGAAGGTGGTCGGCCTGCCCGACGGCTACGCCAAGGCGTTTCCGGGGGAGGTGCGGAGCCTGTCGGGCAAGGGCAGCGGCGTGGTGCTGGCCCAGCAGACGGCCGCGAACCTGCGCGCAAAGCCCGGCGACAAGGTCGCGATCGGGCGCGCGGGGATGGCCCCCGCCCGCGTGACGGTGGCGGGGGTGGTGGATCTGCCCGCCGCCGATTCGCTGTTCCAGAAGGTCGGCGCTCCTGTCGGCGCCCAGGCCCAGGCCCCACCCGACAACGTGATCCTGCTGCCCCAGCGCGACTTCCGGCGAATCGAAGGGCCGCTTGCCGGCGCGCGTCCCGACCTCGTACACACCCAGGTGCACGCCGCGCTCGACCGCGCTCTGCCCGGCAGCCCCAACTCCGCGTTCACCCAGGTGTCCGGCCACGCGCGGAACCTGGAGACAAAGCTCGCCGGCGCCGGCATCGTGGGCGACAACCTCGGCTCCGCGCTCGACCAGGCGCGCCAGGACGCCCTCTACGCGGTGCTCCTGTTCCTCTTCCTGGGCGTGCCGGGGGCTGTGCTGGCGGGATTGGTGACGGCGTCGATCGCCTCCGCGGGCGCCGATCGCCGTCGCCGCGATGCCGCCCTGCTGCGGACACGAGGGGCGTCGACCCGGCAGCTCGTGCGGGTCGCCCTCGGCGAGACGGCGGTGGCGGGCGGCCTTGGCGTGGCCGCCGGCCTCGGAGGTGCGCTGCTGATCGGCTCTGCGGTGTTCGGCACGGCCAGCTTCGGGGCCTCGACGCTCTCGGCCCTCCTTTGGGCCGGCGGTGCCGCTGCGGCAGGGCTCGGGATAGCGGCGGGATCGATCGTCCTGCCCGCCTGGCGCGACGCCCGGGGTCTGACCGTGGCCGGCCAGCGCCGGCAGGTCGGGCGCACCGACCGGGCGCCGTGGTGGGCTCGCTACGGGCTCGACTTCGCCGCACTGGCGGGCTCGGGCCTCGTCTATTGGCAGGCGTCGAAGAACGGCTATAACCTGGTGCTCGCCCCCGAGGGCGTGCCCCAGGTGTCGGTCAACTGGTACGCCCTGCTTGCCCCGCTGCTGGCCTGGGTCGGCGCGGGTCTTCTCACCTACCGCCTGATCGACCTCGTGCTCGTGCGCGGCCGGACCCCGCTGGCCCGGCTGCTGCGACCGCTGGCGGGCGAGCTCTCGCCCACCGTGGCCGCGACCATGGGCCGCCAGCGCAGGCTGCTGGCCAGGGCCGTCACGCTCGTCGCCCTGACCGCGGCATTCGCCGGGTCGACCGCGGTCTTCAACTCCACCTACAAGCAGCAGGCCGAGGTGGACGCCCGGCTCTCCAACGGCGCGGACGTGACCGTCACCGAGTCCCCGGGGAGCACCGTCGGTCCCGGCGGCGCCGCCCGGCTGAAGCGGGTCAGCGGCGTCAAGAGCGTCGAGCCGCTCCAGCATCGCTTCGCCTACGTGGGGGCCGACCTCCAGGACCTCTACGGCGTCCGGCCCAGCACGATCGGAGCCGCGGGCAAGCTCCAGGACGGGTGGTTCGCGGGAGGGAGCGCGAAGGAGCTGGTCCACGGCCTGGCCAAGCGGCCCGACGGCGTGCTCGTGTCGGCCGAGACCGTCAAGGACTTCCAGCTGCACCCCGGCGATCTGGTCAAGCTGCGACTGCAGAACGGGCAGACCAAGCGATTCACGACCGTCCCCTTCCACTACATCGGCGTGGCCAAGGAGTTCCCGACGGCTCCGGTGGACAGCTTCCTGGTCGCCAACGCCGGCTACGTGGCGAAGATGACCGGCACCGGTGCGGTGGGATCCTTCCTCGTCCAGACCGACGGCACGAGCCCCGCGGTGGTCGGAAAGAGCGTTCGCGCGGCGGTCGGCAACAGCGCCCAGGTGACCGACATCGCGACATCGCGCAAGGTCGTGGGCTCCAACCTCACGGCGGTCGAGCTCTCGGGACTGACCAAGGTCGAGCTGGGCTTCGCGCTCGTGCTGGCCGCCGCCGCCACCGGGCTGACGCTCGGACTGGGCTTCGCCGAGCGCCGCCGGACCTTTGCCATCGCGACCGCGCTGGGCGCCAAGCCCCGCCAGCTCGGCGGCTTCGTGTGGAGCGAGTCTGCCTTCGTGACCGCCGGCGGCCTGGTGCTGGGAACGGCGATCGCCAGTGGCGTGACGGTCATGCTGGTCAAGGTCCTGACCGGGGTGTTCGACCCGCCGCCGGACGCGCTGTCCATCCCGTGGACCTACCTCGGGGGATTCGTGGTGCTGGTCGGCGCATCGGTGGTCGCGGCGGGCTCGGTCACGATCCGCGCGTTGCGCCGCCCCGCGATCGAGGAGCTACGAGAGCTGTGAGGCTCGTGGCGATCGCCCTCGTCGCGCTGGCGCTGGTCGGCTTCGCCGACGGCTCGGTCGCCGACCCCCCGCCCACCGTGGCCGCAAACGCGCACGGCCGCTTCCCCCACCCCCGTCGCGTGGCCCTGCTGATGCTTGAGAACCGCAGCTACGAGCAGGTGATCGGCAACCGCCACGCGCCCTACCTCAACCGTCTGGCCCACCGCTACGCCCTGGGAACCCACTTCTACGCCCAGACCCATCCGTCGCTGCCCAACTACATGGCCCTCACCGGCGGGTCGAAGTTCGGCTTCACCCACAACTGCAGCACCTGCTCCACCGGAGCGCCGAACTTCGTGAACCAGCTCGACCGGGCCGGCATCTCGTGGCGGAGCTACTTCCAGAGCATCCCCGCCACCGGCTCACGGGTGATCCGCGACGACAACTACTCCGCGCACTACAACCCCTTCACTTACTTCGACCGGGTCAGGGCCAACCCCGTGGACCGGGCCAAGATCGGCTCCTTCGACGGCTTGGGTAGAGACATCCGCACTTCCCGACTCGCGCGCTTCACCTGGATCTCGCCCGACCTGGCCCACGACGGTCACAACGACTCGCTGCGCACCACCGACCGCTACGTCTCGCGGCTGGTTCCCGGACTGCTGCGGGCGCTGGGCCCCCGCGGGCTGCTGTACGTGTCCTGGGACGAGGGCCGGCGGCCCGACCATCGAGGAGTCCACGGCTCGAACGGAGGCGGACGGATAGCCCTGATCGCCGCCGGCCCCGAGGCCCGTCGCCACTCGCTGAGCCGCCGCCCCGCCAACCAATACGCCCTGCTACGCAGCCTGGAGGCGGGCTTCGGCCTGCGCACCCTCGGCCAGGCCGGCGCCGAGGGCACACCGCTGCTGACGGGCCTGGTCAGGCCCTCGACCGGCGTCGGCAGCGGCTAGCCGCCGGCTACGTCGCGGCGCTCGAACACCACCGCGGCCGCCGCGAGAGCCGGAATGCCGTAGAGGGCGCAGACCCAGGCCGCGCGAACGATCGGTGCCCAGTCGGTGGGCGTGCGCAGGAACCCCTGCCAGGCGTTGAACTGCGTGCTGAGCAGGTAGGGCTTCAGCACGCCGAGCCCAGGGAGGATGCCCACGAGCTGGAGCAGCACCGACACCATCAGGGTGCCCACGACCGCCGCGGCGCTGTTGCGCAGGACCGTGGAGAGCAGGATCCCTATGGCCGCTATCGCCAGGATCGGCATGAGGTACACGCCGAGGCTCGCGGCCACCAGGCCGAGCCCCTTGCCGGCCGAGACCTCGGTCCCCGACAGGCTGGTGATCGGGTGAAAGCCGGAGGCCAGGATCCCGGCGACGAGGGAGACCACGCCGGTCAAGGCGATCGCGGCGATCGCGTAGGTCGCGGCGGCGAGGGCCTTGGCGGAGAACACCTGTCCGCGCTCCACCGAGCGGGTGAGGATCGTCTTCAGGGTGCCGTTGTTGTCCTCGGCGGCCACGATGTCGCCCGCCACCAGAGCGGTGATCAGGGGGAACATCCAGATCGAGCCGAACAGGAGAAGCACGAGCGGCACGGCCAGGCCGGTGTCGCGCAGATAGCGGCCAAAGGCCACGTCCTCGGGGCCGTTGCCGCTCTGCAGGACGAGCGCCACCACGAAGATGATCGGCACGATCGCCGCCGCACCCAGGCCGAGGTACGTCCGCTTCTGGGAGCGCAGCTTGCGCAGCTCCCAGCGATAGACGGTGAATACGCCCGGCCTCACGCCGTTGTCCTCTCCGGGCCGGGGACCGCTGGGGCCCCGGCGGTCCCGTCGCCCTCGGTGAGCCGGAAGAACAGGTCCTCGAGCGTGGCCATCTGGGGGCTCAGCTCGCGCACCAGGACGTCGGCCTCCACCAGCGCGCGCGAGAGCTGGGCCACCTCGTCGTCGCCGTCGGCCCGCACGCTCAGGGGGCCGGAGGGCGCCCCGGTCAGCACCTCGATCCCCGGCTGGGCGTCGCAGATCCGCTCGGCCTTGGCGTCGTCGGTGGTGCGCAGCGCCAGACGCATGCCGGCGGTGGCCCGCAGATCCGCGAGCGAGCCCTCGTAGACCACGCGGCCGGTCTGGACGATCGCCACCCGGTTGCAGAGCTCCTCGACCTCGGCCAGCAGGTGGCTGGAGAGCAGGACGGTCATGCCCTCCGACGCCAGCCGCCGCACCAGCCGGCGCATGTCGCGCATCCCGCCCGGGTCGAGGCCGGTGGCCGGCTCGTCGAGCAGCAGCAGCCGCGGCCGGCGAAGCAGCGCCGCGGCGATCCCCAGGCGCTGTCGCATCCCGTGCGAGTAGCCGCCCACGCGGTCCTTGCCGCGGTGGCCCAGCTCGACGACGTCGAGCACCTCGTCGATCCTCGAGCTCGCCTCGCCGCCGTCGAGCGCCGCCAGCAGCTCCAGGTTCACGCGCCCCGGCAGGTAGGGATAGAACTGCGGGCCCTCCACGAACCCCGCCACCCCCTCCAGGGCGGCCACCCCGAGCTGGGGGTCGCGCCCGAACACCCGCACCGACCCCTCCGTCGGCCGGATGAGCCCGAGCATCATCCGCAGCGAGGTCGTCTTGCCGGCCCCGTTTGGCCCCAGGTAGCCGAAGACGTCGCCGGCCTCGACGGTCAGGTCGACGTGGTCGACGGCGGTCAGGTCGCCGTAGCGCTTGACCAGGCCGCGGACCTCGACGGGCGGCGGCCCGCCGAGGCCGTCCGCGCTCAAAGTCCCCTCGCGGCGGCCTCCGCGACCGCCGGCGTGACCGACCCCACCACCACATAGCTCACGCCGCCGCGCTCGAACCGGACGACGGTGCCCAGCGCGGTGGGAAGCTCCTGGCCGCTAGCGCCGTTGATCGAGACCTTCGGCAGGCTGGGCTGGCCCTCCTTGGGCTTCGACGGCTTCTCCTTCCCGGCGTTGGCCGGCGACTCGATCACCACGAGGCCACCGAGGCCCTCGCCGTAGGCGACCAGCGCCGCCGGGTGGGCGCCAGAACCGAGCGAGCGGACCTGCGTGCGCGGCCTGCCGGCCAGGCGGCCCGGTGCACTCAGGCGGAAGCCGGCCGTGTGGCGCACGGCCGCCAGACCGGTGGCCGGGCGGCGCTCCTTCTTGTCCTTCGAGCGGGCGGACGTCCGGCGCACCCGTCCCGTCAGGTCCACGACCTTGGCGCGGTTGGGCGGGGCGAACGAGAACGTCGAGGCGGGGACCGCGCCGTAGGCGACGTGCGTGGCCTTGAGCTCGAGGACGGGATCGGCGCTGTGGGCGGCGTACACCGCGACACCGAGCGGAAGGCCCTTTGCCGCATCCCACGTCAACCGGGCTCCCCCGACCAGGCCGCCGCGATCGCGGGGGGTGACCTTGACCGAGTAGGCGGGCTTGCCGGCCACGTTGTCGGGCTGGGCCCCGCTCAGATGGGCGCGCTCGGCGGCCTTGGCCAGGGCCCGGCCGATCTGGCCGAGCGTGGGCGGTCCGGCGTGCTCTGAATGGCTACGTTCGCCGGGGTGGCTGGGCAGCGTGGCCCGGTAGACGGTGTTGGAGCGGGGCTCGTACACCGACACCTGCCGGTCGTTCAGCACCACCTGGGCGTCCCCGCCGTCGTCGGACTGGAGCTCCAGCCGCACCCGGCCGTCGGCGGAGGCCCACGCGCGACCGGAGGCGCCGCTCATGATCGGCCCGCCGCCCTGGATGCCGGCGGAGTCGATCACGTGGTTGGTGAACCGGATGCGGGCGGTGATGCCGGCGACCTTGGGCGCCGACAGGGCGTCGTGGATGGCCACGTCGAGCTTCTTGGGCCGCGGCTTGGGACCGCCCCCGGTAGCCGCGATGGCCACAGCGCCGCCGGCAACGACGGCGACGGCCAGTCCCGCGACGAGGGCGACCAGGCGTGAGCTCGAGAGTTGGCGGATCGGTGCCACGTGCGGTCTCCTGACGAGGGGTACGTGCCCAGGGTAGGGAGCGCTCATGAAGGGACGGTGACCTTGGCGCGTACTCATCTGCCTCCAAGGAAGTCCCGCTTTACTGCGGCCGGTGACTGGGAAGACAACGGCCCATGCGATGGTGCTCGCGCTGATCGCCATCGCCGCGGTGGGCGCGGGCTGCGGGGGCGGCGGCTCGGCGAAGAAGAGCAGCGGCGGCGCGGCGGCCGCCCCTAAGCGGGCCGCTCCGCCACTACGGCGGCTGTCGGTGGCGACGGCCGGGAGGCTGCCCGCCCCCGTCCAGCTCCCGGCCACGGCCGCGCTGCCGGACGGCTCGGTGCTGGTGATGGGCGGCCTCGACGCCCGCGACGTGTCCAGCGCGGGCATGGCGCGGATCGACAGCCGCTCGCGCGCGCGCCCGATCGGATCGCTTCCCAGCCCGCTGCACGACGCGGCCGGCGCGTCGGGCGCCAAGGGTGCCCTGTTCATCGGCGGGGGCAACCAGACCTCCAGCGACGCGATCCTGGCGGTGTCGCCGAGCGGCTCCACGCGCCAGATCGGCCGGCTGCCCAAGCCGGCCTCGGACGTGTCCGCCGCCGTGGTGGGCGCAACCACCTACGTCGTGGGCGGCTACGACGGCGCGGCCGGCCTGCGGTCGATCGTGGCGATCGACCGCAGCGGGCGCGCGCGGCTGGCGGGCTCGCTGCCCCGCCCGCTGCGCTACGCCGCGGTCGCCGCGGTGGGGGGTCGCGTGGTGATCGCCGGCGGCACCTCGGGAACCGTTGCCCAGCGGGCGGTGCTCAGCTTCGATCCGGGTACGGGCCGCGTGCGCCAGGTCGCAACGCTGCCACTTCCGGTGACCCACGCCGCGGCGGGCGCCGTGGCCGGGCGCTTCTGCCTGATCGGCGGACGCGGGGACTCCCTGACTTCCCAGACCCGCGCCGTGTGGACGATCGACCCGCGCAGCGGGGCGCGTCGGCGCGTGGCCAGCCTGCCGACGGCGCTCTCGGACCTGGGCGCGGCCACGGTCGCGGGCGGCATAGTGACCGCCGGGGGCCGCGACCCGGCCGGCACGGTCCACGACGCCATCCTCCGCATCACCCTGGGCCGATGAGGCGGCGCGCCGTCGGGCTCGCCGGGCTGGTGCTGGCGTTCGCGATCGTGGCGGTGGTCCTGCTCACCCACCGTGGCGACCCGCCGCACCGGAGCGCCGCCGCCCCGCCCCCCGTGGCCAAGCGGTCTTCGCGCAAGGTCCCCGCCCCGGGGCGGATCCCGCCGCCACTGGCGAAGAGCGACGTATACGCCGCGGGTCGTCCCGGCTCGCTCAGCCCCACCGTGCGCGGCGACCGCGCCCTGGTCTACGTGCCGAACTCGAAGTCCGACACGGTCGACGTGATCAGCCAGAGGACGTTCCGGATCGTGCGCCACTTCAACACCGGCGCGCTCCCCCAGCACGTGACCCCGTCGTGGGACCTCAAGCGCCTCTGGGTCGACAACGACGTGGGCAACAGCCTCACGCCGATCGACCCGCATTCGGGGCGCCCGGGACGCCCGGTGGCGGTCACCGACCCCTACAACCTCTACTTCACCGCCGACGGCCGGCGGGCGATCGTGGTGGCCGAGGCCCGTCACGAGCTCGACTTCCGTGATCCCCACACCATGCGGCTGAGGCACGCGCTGAGCGTGCCCGGGTGCACCGGCATCGACCACATGGACTTCACCGCGGACGGGCGACGAGCCCTCGCCTCGTGCGAGTTCTCGGGACGCGCAGTGGTGATCGACCTGGTGCACGAGCGCCTGGTCAAGTCCGTGCCGCTCAAGCTGGGCGGCATGCCCCAGGACGTGAAGCTGGCGCCCGCCGGCGACGTGTTCTACGTAGCCGACATGGCGGCCGGCGGGGTGTGGCTGGTCGACTCCGCGACCATGAAGCGGACCGGCTTCCTGCCCACCGGCAAGGGCGCCCACGGGCTCTACACCAGCCGTGACAGCCGGCGCATGTTCGTGACCAACCGCGGCGAGGGCTCGATCTCGGTCCTGTCGATGGCCACCCACCGAGTCATCGCGAAGTGGCACATCCCCGGCGGCGGCAGCCCCGACATGGGCGGGCTGTCGGCCGACGGCCGCACGCTATGGCTGTCGGGCCGCTACAACGCGGAGGTCTACGCGCTCTCCAGCTCTACCGGCAGGCTGCTGCACCGCGTGAGGGTGGGATCCGGGCCCCACGGCCTGTGCGTCTGGCCCCAGCCCGGCCGCTACTCGATCGGGCACACGGGGATCCTGCGGTGAGCCCCCTGGGCCGCCGGCGCTCAGTCGCCCAGCCGGTAGCCCGCGCCGCGCACCGTGGTGATGCTCTGGACCCCGAAGGGCCGGTCGATCTTGTCGCGCAGATAGCGCACGTAGACGTCGACGATGTTGGAACGGTTCTCGTACTCGTAATCCCAGGCGTGCTCGAGCAGCTGGTAGCGCGAGAGCACCTCGCCGGGGCGGCGCATGAAGGTCTCCAGCAGGGCGAACTCCTTCTGGGACAGGTCCACCTCGGTGTCGCCGCGCCACACGCGCTGCTTGGCGGGGTCCAGCTTGAGGTCTCCCACCTCGAGGACGGCGGGGCGCTCGACGGCGCCGCGGCGCACGAGCGCCCGCAGGCGCGCCAGCAGCTCGGCGAAGGAGAACGGCTTGACCAGGTAGTCGTCGGCGCCGCCGTCCAGGCCCGCCACGCGGTCGTGAATGCCGTCGCGCGCCGTGAGGATCAGCACGGGGGCCCAGATCCGCTCGCGGCGCAGCCGGCGGCAGGTCTCGA
Organism: Solirubrobacterales bacterium; assembly: GCA_038202855.1. Taxonomy (GTDB): domain Bacteria; phylum Actinomycetota; class Thermoleophilia; order Solirubrobacterales; family Thermoleophilaceae; genus JAAYBF01. Next base: position 37,665 of record JBBREO010000007.1, on the reverse strand, counting down.
AGCCGTCGATGCCGGGCAGCATCACGTCGAGCACGATCGCGTCGTAGTCGGTGGCGCCGGCCATCCACAGCGCGTCCTCGCCGGTGCCGACCAGGTCCACCGACATGCCGCCGGCGGTCAGGCCACGCCGCAGCACGCTGGCCATCTTGACCTCGTCCTCCACGATCAACACCCGCACGGGGTCGAGGATGGGGCATAGCCATGAAGGACAGATGAGAGGGCGATGACAGAGCCCTTCCCACGCGAGCGGGGCCGGCCCTACGCTGAGTCGATGCTCCGGCGCCTGCCGATCCGCGCGCGTGTGACGCTGGCGTTCACGCTGGTGATGGCGATCGTGCTCGGGGCGGTCGGGGTGTTCGTCTACTTCCGTCAGGGCAGCGAGCTGCGCGCCGCGGTGGACCAGGGCCTGCGCTCGCGCGCCAGCGACATCACCGGACTCGTGACCGACGCCGACGCCGGGCTCCTCGACGGCAAGCGCAGTCCGCTGACCGAGAACGGGGAGTCGGTGGCCCAGATACTCGACGCCAGGGGGCGCGTGGTGGACGCGCCGCCCGTCCTTCGCCATACGCCGATCATCGACCGAGCGACCGTGCGCCGCGCCATTGGCTCCACGGTGCTCGTCAATCGTGCCCACGTGTCCACCAGCAAGGGCGAGACCCGCCTGCTCGCCACGACCGTGCGCCATCGCGGCCGCCCGCTCGTGGTCGTGGTCGGGGCGTCGCTGGAGCCGGCCGAGGACTCCCAGCACACGCTCGGGGCGCTGCTGGTGCTGGGCGGGATCGTGGCCCTGCTGGTGGCCGCCGGCGCCGGCTACGGGGTCGTCACGGCCGCGTTGGCGCCGATCGAGGCCATGCGCCGGCGCGGCGCGGCGATCCAGGCCTCCGCGCCGGGCGCCCGGCTGCCTGTGCCCGAGGCCCAGGACGAGGTCCACCGCCTGGGCGAGACGCTGAATTCGATGCTCGAGCGCCTGGAGGAGGCGCTCGCGCGCGAGCGCCAGTTCGTGTCCGACGCCAGCCACGAGCTGCGCACTCCCCTGGCCATCCTCAAGGCCGAGCTGGAGCTGGCACTGTGGACGGGCGGGGACGCCGACCAGCTGCGGACCGCGATCGAGTCCGCCGCCGAGGAGACCGACAGGCTGAGCGCGCTGGCCGAGGACCTGCTGGTGATCGCCCGCGCCGACCACGGCCAGCTGCCCGTCCGGCGGGCCGACCTGAACCTGGGCGAGCTGCTGGAGGACGTCGGCCGGCGCTTCGAGCTGCGGGCCGCACAGCACGACGTGGAGATCGTCGTGGAGGCTGCCCCCCACGGAACCATCAGCGGCGACCGGCTCCGGCTGGAGCAGGCGCTGGGCAACCTGGTCGACAACGCCCTGCGCCACGGCGCGGGGAGCGTGACGCTCGGCGCCCAGCGCAGCGCCGACGGCACGACCGTCCTGCACGTGCGCGACCGCGGCCCGGGCTTCGGGGAGGGCTTCACCCCCTATGCCTTCGAACGCTTCTCGCGCGAGGACCACGCGCGCGGGCGCGGCGGCGCCGGCCTGGGCCTGGCCATCGTCGAGGCGATCGCGCGGGCCCACGGCGGAAGCGTGAAGGCCGCCAACGCGCCGGAGGGGGGCGCCGACGTGGTCCTGGTGATTCCGGCCTCGGCTAGCTCTCCAGCCGTTGCAGCGCCGTCCTGACCGGATCCGGAATCGGCGCGGAGCGGCGCGACTCGCGGTCCACGAACACATGGACGAACCAGCCGTCGGCCGCCTGGGTGCCGTCCTCGGCGAACAGCCCGATCTCGTAACGCACGCTGGAGCTGCCGAGCTTTGCCACCCTCAGCCCGGCGGCGACCGTCTCGGGAAACTCCAGCGGCGCCAGGAAGCGGCAGTGCGACTCGGCGCACAGGCCGATCGTGGGTCCCGCGTGGATGTCCAGCCCGCCCTCGCGGATCAGCCAGGCGTTGATGACGGTGTCGAAGAACGCGTAGTAGTCGACGTTGTTCACGTGGCCGTAGACGTCGTTGTCGTGCCAGCGCGTGGGGATGGCCAGCTGGTGCGGGTAATCGCCCGCGGCGGCCTCCGTCACTTCTTCACCGCGGCGTCCACCGCCTGCTCCAGCTCCGCCGCGCTGAACGCGCCCTCGATCCGGGCGGCCACGCGACCGTGGCGGTCCACGGCGAACAGCCACGGCTCGGTGGGCAGCTGGAAGGCGCGCACCTGGGGCCGGTAGCCCTTGCCCGCGTCGTTGCCCACGAAGATCTCCTGGTGGATGAACTCGGCCTGCTTGCCGCGGTCGGCCTTGACCTGCTCCGCCACGTCGACCACGGGCCCGCACACCCGGCTCTGGCACAGGGCCGGCGTGGCGAACAACAGGACGACCGGCCTCTTGCCGAGCACGTCCTTGAACGACTTGTCGTGCATGGTCGACGGGGGGAGCCGGGTGTCGATCTTCTTGATGTCCCCGCCGGCATCGGCCTTCGTCGGGGTGTCGATCGCCGGCGGCCGCTCGCCCACGCCGGGCACCTTGCTCGACTTCGCGACCTTGATCGGGCCGGCAACGCTGGCCGCGGGGAGGAGCCGCCCGTTGAGCCGGGCGACGGCCAGCACCTCGTAGGAGCCCACCCTGGGCAGGTCGATGTGGGCCACGTACACGGACTTGGCGGCGTCGGGGTCCGAGGCGGTGGAGCGGCTCTGGTACTGGGGCTTGACCTTCAGCGACTGCCACTTGGCGGGCACAGCCGCGCCCGCCTTGCCACCTCCGACCCGGGCCACGTAGACCACGGCGGAGAGGTCTGAGATCTGCTTGCGGGCGACGTCGAACAGGGCGAAGGCGAAGCGGTTGCGGCCCGGCTCGTAGACGCTCTGGGTGGGCGAGAGGATCAGCCCGTGGCGCCCCACCCCCTTCTGCAGCTGAGCCAGCGTCTTGCCCTGCCCTCTGGGAAAGTCCGCCGCCCGCGCGGGCGGTGGCGGTGGCTGCGACTTGTCGCCCGAGGAGCCTCCGCACCCACCGGCGAGCAGGGCCAGGGCCACGGGGAGGGCGAGCAGGCAGCGGCCGAGCACGGGCCGAAGGCTAGGGAATAGGGTCGGCCCGTCGTCACGACCCGAGGAGGAGACGTGCCCGAACGCGCAGCGCTGGTAACCGGAGGATCGAGCGGGATCGGCCTGGCCATCGCCCGCATGCTTGCCCAGGAGGGCTACGGGGTGACCCTGTCTGCGCGCCGGTCCGAGAAGCTGGAGGCGGCCGCCGACGAGCTGCGGGCCGAGGGCGCCGAGGTCGAGCCGGTGGCCGCGAACATGGTCGAGGAGGGCGATCTCAAGCGCCTGCTGGCCCGCCACGAGGAGCGCTTCGGGCGCCTCGACGTGCTGGTCAACAACGCCGGCGTGGGCATCGGCGGCCCCTTCGCGGAGGCCGACACGAAGAAGGTCGACATGCAGATCGGAGTGAACCTGCGCGCGGTCTACCTGCTCACGCGCGACGCCATCCCGCTGCTGAAGCAGGCCGGCGCCGAGCACGGCAAGGCGCTGGTGGCCAACACCGCGTCGATCGCGGGCAAGCACGGCCAGGGCTGGCTCACCGCCTACTCGGCCACCAAGGCGGGCGTGGTCGGCCTGAGCCAGGCGCTCTACAAGGAGCACGCGAGCGACGGCATCCAGTTCACCGCTCTGTGCCCGGGCTTCGTGGCCACCGCCATGACCGACTGGGTGGCCGAACAGGTGCCCAAGGAGGAGATGATCCAGCCCGAGGACGTGGCCGGCGCGGTCAGGTACCTGCTGTCGACATCTCCCGCGTGCTTCGTGCCCGAGGTGCAGTTCGTGCGTGCGGGCGACTCGTACTAGGCGCCGGCGGCTCCAGGTCCTCCAGCGGCTCGACGTCGAACTCCTCGCGCCGGGCCCGGGCCACCTGGGAGTGGCGGTGCTCTCTGACGGCCTCGCCGAGCACGCCCTCCCCGGCCACGGCCTCCATCGCGATGGAGGCCTCCAGCATCGTGCTCAGGGTCCGCAGCTCGCGCTCGCTGGCCCGGCGGGGGGTCTCGCCGGCGCGGGTGTAGCGGTCCCAGGCGTGGGCGAAGCTCGCGAAGGCGGTCCGGCCCCCGTTGCGGTGGGCCGCCAGCATCGGGCAGACGCCGCCCTGCCCGTCGGTGTAGCCGCCGACGATGATCGTGGTGGCGCCGATCCCTTCGAGCATGGCCCGCCGGGTGTGCAGGGGCATGCAGTCGATCGCGGTGCGCAGCTCGCGCGCGGGCCGAATACGATGCCGTCGCCTCACGGTCGGTGACAGTAGGGCCGGACGTCGGGCGCTTCAAGGTCGGTCCTTTGAATGACAGGAGAGTTGCAATGCGGCTGGGTCTACACGTGGGGTACTGGGGGCTGGGGCTCACCGCTGCCGAGCAGCTCGAGATCGTCCGCGAGGCCGAGGCCGCGGGCTTTGACTCCGTCTGGGCGGCCGAGGCCTACGGCTCGGACACCGCCACCGTGCTCGCCTGGCTGGCCGCGAACACCTCGACGCTGAAGATCGGCTCGGCGATCTTCCAGATGCCCGGACGCACGCCGGCGATGACCGCCATGACGGCGGCCACGCTGGACAACATCTCCGAGGGGCGGATGCTGCTGGGCATCGGCTCGAGCGGCCCCCAGGTCGCCGAGGGCTGGCACGGCCAGCCCTTTGCGCACCAGCTCCAGCGCACGCGCGAGTACGTGGGCATCGTGCGTAAGGCACTCGCCCGCGAGAAGCTCGAATGGGACGGTGAGGCCTACACCCTCCCCCTGCCCGACGGCCCCGGCAAGGCGCTGAAGCTGACGATCGCGCCGGTGCAGGAGCAGATCCCGATCTACCTCGCGGCGATCGGACCCAACAACACGAAGCTGACCGGCGAGATCGCCGACGGCTGGCTGCCCACCTTCTTCTCCCCCGAGCACGTGGGCGAGGCGCGCGAGCTGCTCAAGGAGGGCGCCGACCGCGCGGGCACGCAGATCGACTCCACGTTCGACATCGCCCCGATGGTGAACGTCTCGATCGACGACGACCTGGACCGCGCGCGCGACTCCATGCGCCCGGTGCTGGCCCTCTACGTGGGCGGGATGGGCTCGCGCGAAAAGAACTTCTACAACGCGCTCGTGCGCCGCTACGGCTTCGAGGACGCCGCCCAGGAGGTCCAGGACCTGTACCTGGACGGCAAGAAGGAGGAGGCCGCGGCGGCGCTGCCGGCCGAGCTGATCGACATGGTGTCGCTGTGCGGGACACGCGACCGCGTGTCCGAGCGGCTCGAGGTCTACCGCGAAGCCGGGGTGGGCACCCTGATCTGCACTCCGATGGCCTTCGACTTCGACTCGCGCCGCAAGATGGTCCACGACCTGGCCGAGCTGGCCTCCTGACCGTCAAACGGCTGCGCCTCCTGCTCGCCGCCTTCGGCGACCCCGGGCACGCCTTCCCGGCGATCGCGCTGGGTCGCGAGCTGGCCACCCGCGGGCACGAGGTCCGTCTCCAGACCTGGGAGCGCTGGAAGCAGGACACCGAGCGCGAGGGCATGACCTTCGCGCCGGCGCCGGAGTACAAGGTCTGGGAGGGCCCCGGACTGACCCCCTACCAGGCGGCGGTGCGGGCCGCCCGGGAGTGCATTCCGCTGATCGAGGAGACCGATCCGCACGCGATCGTGGCGGACATCCTCACCGTGGCCGGCAGCCTGTCCGCCCAGATGGCCGAGCGGCCGTGGGCCACCCTGATACCGCACGTCCTGCCCACCACCGAGGCGGGGATGGCTCCCTATTCGTCGGGCGCGCGGTTGCCCCGGACCGCCATCGGGACGGCGGCCTGGCGCGCCTTCGAGCCCGTGCTGCGCCGCGGCGCCGAGACCGGCCGGCACGAGCTCAACGGCGCCCGCGTGCGGGTCGGGCTCAAGCCCCAGGACCACGTGCACGGTGGCATCTCGCGCCAGCTCGCGCTGGTGGCCACCTTTCCCCAGCTCGAATATCCCCGCCACGAGCGCGATCCCTCCGTGCGGGTCACCGGCCCACTGCTGTGGGAGCGTCCGTTCGAGGAGGTCGAGCCCCCGCCGGGCGACGATCCGCTGGTGCTCGTAGCGCCCAGCACCTCCCAGGACCCCGACCAGCGGATGGTGCGCGCCGCGCTGGAGGGGCTGGCCGACGAGCCGGTGCGGGTGCTGGCGACGCTGAACCACCGCCCCTCCCCCGTGCCGCTGTCGGTGCCCGACAACGCCCGAGTGGTCGACTGGCTCTCCTACTCGCGCACCATGCCCCGCTGCTCGGCGGTGATCTGCCACGCCGGCCATGGGACCGTGGTGCGGGCGCTGGCCAGCGGCGTGCCGGTGGTGGGGTGTCCCGCCGCCGGCGACATGGCCGAGAACGCCGCCCGCCTCGCCTGGTCGGGAACGGGCGTCTCGCTGCCGCGGCGCTTCGTGACCCCGCGCGGGGTGCGTCTGGCCGTGCGCAAGCTGCTGGCCGACCCGCTCTACGGACAGCGGGCCGGCGCGTTGCACGAGTGGTCGCGACGCCACGACGGCGCTGCGACTGCCGCCGACGCCGTGGAGCGCCTGGCGGCCGGTCGGGGCTAGCTCGCGCTCTTGCGCTCCGCTTTGGCCGCCGCGGCGGCGTCGGCGAGGCGCGCGGACTCGTCCTTCGCCGCCAGCGCGCCCTCCTTCTCCTCCAGGGCCTGCTTCTTGGCCTCCAGCTGTTCAAGGCGCTCGCGCTTGGCCTTCTCGTCGGCCGCCTGCTTCTTCTCCTGCGCCTTCTTCTCGGCCGCCGACTGGCGGCGGCTGGCCGTCTTGGTGGCCTGGGTCTTGGTCTCCTTGCGCTTCTTCTCCGCGTCCTTGCGCCGCTGCTCGGCTCGCTCTGCTGCCTGCTCGCGCTGGTCGGACGCCTGCTCGCGGCGGGCCTCCGCCTCCCCGGCGGCGGCCTGGGAGCGGCTCTGGGCCTGACCCCGCAGGCGCGCCGCGCGCTCTCGCTCGTCGGCCGCCCGGAAGCGGAGCTGGGCGTCTCGCTTGAGCCCCTCGTCCCCCAGCACGGCCCCGGCGCCGGCGCGCAGGGTGGCGTCCATGCGGTCCAGGGCGAGCTTGGCGGTGTTCACGTCGCGGCCCCGCCCGGCGACCCCGAGCACGGCGTCGGCGGGCAGGCGGGCGGCGCGCAGCGATGCGTCGGCGGCCACCCTGGGGATCGTCTTGAGCCTCATCTGTTCTCCTCGGGATCGATGGCGTTCGCGCGCCGTTCGGCGCGCGCGGCCTCTGCTTCGAGCGCGGCGGTGGTCTGGGCGCCCTCGACCTGCTCGGCCGTTGCCGCGGCCTCCTGACCGCGGGCGGCCTGCTCCGCGGCCTGGCGCTGGGATTCTGCCTGCGCCTTCTCGGCGCTGGCCCGCTGCTCGGCGGCCCGCTCGGCCTCGCGCCGGTCGCGCTCGGCCTGCTCCTCGCGGTCTGAGGCCTCAACCTCGGCGCGCAGCCGCTCGGTCTCCTCACGGGTCGCGACCTGCTCGGCCTCGAGCTCGGCCTCCGCGTCGCGCTGGCGGGCCTGGGCCGAGCGCTCGGCGGCGTCGCGCTCGGCGTCCGCGCCCGCGCTCTGAAGCCGGCCCTCACGGCTCAAGTCGTCATCGGAGAGCACCTCGCCGGCGACCTCCTTGGCCTTGCCGGCCAGCTTGCCGACCAGCCCTCCCGTGGTCCGCTCCTCGTTGTCGGGATCGCTCATGTTCCTGCCTTTCTAGTCAGCCGCGTCGGTCCGCGGCCCGTCGAGTCCAAAGGCCGCGCTACCCAAGTGGCGGGGTATCCATGCAGTCGACCTGCCGGTATCGTGAGCGCCCCGACCGCGGCCCCGCCGGCTGGTCGGGCGATCCGGGGTAGCTCAACGGCAGAGCATTCGACTGTTAATCGAAGGGTTGTGGGTTCGAATCCCACCCCCGGAGCTTCGCGCGGGGTCGCGGCTAGGCGTCGCCCGCCGTGCCCTCGAGCCGGGCCGCGCGCCCGGAGGCCTTGAGCATCTGCAGCGTCTTGACCTCGATCTGGCGCACCCGCTCGCGCGTCAGCCCGACGACCCGGCCGATGTCCTCGAGGGTCATGGGGCCCGCGGGATCGAGACCGAAGCGCAGCTCGATCACGCGCCGCTCACGCTCGGCCAGGCCGTCGAGCACATCCTGGACGTCGGACTCGCGGATCGCCTTGGCCACCTGGGCGTCGGGGCGCTCGTCGGCCTCGTCCTCGATGAAGTCGCCCAGCTGGGCTGGATCGTCGCCCGAGCCGATCGGTGCCTCCAGCGACACCGGCTCCTGGCCCAGCTTGAGCAGCTCCTCCACCTTGTCGGCCGGCATGTCGACCAGCGCGGAGATCTCCTCCGGGGTCGGGTCGCGCTCCAGGCGCTGGGACAGCTCGCGCCGCGCCCGGGCCACCTTGTTCATCCGCTCCACCATGTGGACGGGGATGCGAATCGTGCGCGACTGGTCGGCCAGCGCACGGGTCATGGACTGGCGGATCCACCACGTCGCGTAGGTGGAGAACTTGAAGCCGCGGCGCCAGTCGAACTTCTCGACGGCCCGGATCAGCCCCATGTTGCCCTCCTGGATCAGGTCGAGCAGGGTCAGCCCGCGGCCCTGGTAGCGCTTGGCCACCGACACGACCAGCCGTAGGTTGGCTTCGATCAGGTCGTTCTTGGCGCCCATGTCGTTGGCCTCGACGCGCTTGGCCAGGCGTACCTCGTCGTGGCGCGTGAGCAGCGGCACGCGCCCGATGTTGTGCAGGTACAGGCGCACGGCGTCCTCGGTGCCGCCCTCGGGCGCGGCCACGGCCACGCCGGCGGTGACCACCCCGCCCTCGTCGAAGCGCTCGTAGGGGTCATCGCCCGAGGTCGTCTCGGGCTCCAGCTCGGCCTCTCCGGGGTCGGTCAAGACGCGCTTCCTATCGCTTCGCCCATGGCCTGCTTCACGCGCTGGTGCTCGCCCGACAGCTCGCCCAGGCGGCGGTGGTCGTCGTCCTGGCGCGCGTGGCGCATCTGGCGCTCGATCCGGCGCAGGTCGAGGTTGAGGAAGCTGCGCCGCAGGGCCATCGGGTCCAGCGGGCGCATGTCCTCGGCCCTCAGCGCGATGCCGGAGACCATCGCCGCCAGCTGCGGGTCATCGCCCGACAGCGCGGCCAGCGGGTCGTCGAAGTTGGCCACCAGGTGCTCGCGCACGCGGCGGACGAGGTTCGAGGTGAGGTGGGCGTCGTCGAGGCGCTCGAGCTCCTCGCGACCGGCCGCCCCGGCGGCCAGGCACAGCGCGAGATACGTGGTCTCGGGCTTGGACAGGTCGGGCGCGGGCGACGGGGAGACGGCCGGGGGCGACCCTGCCGGCGCAGACGTAGGGGCGGGCCCGAGGCGACCCTCCGATCTGGCGCTCATGACACTGATCGGGACGTTCAGACGATCAGCCACAACCGCGAGGAGATCCATTCGGCTCACGCTGCCGGGATGCAGCTCGCCCATCAGCTCAAGAGCCGCGTTGATGGCCTTGTCCTTACCCGCCGGGCTGTCCAGATCAGCGTTCGCAGCCACTCTCCCAACCTCGAACTCAAGCACAGACAGCGCCGATTCGATGCGCGAGGTCACGGCATCGGCCCCGCGATCGGCGACCAGGTCGGCTGGGTCCCTTCCCTCGGGCAGCTGCACCACTCGCAGGGCCACCGAGCGCTCCTCGGCCATCCGCGCGGCGCGCAGCATGGCCTCCTGACCGGAGCGGTCGGCATCGAGGGCCAGGTAGACGGTGCCATCGGCCCCCACCACCCGGGCCAACTCGGCCATCTGCTCGCTGGTGAAGGCGGTGCCCATGATCCCCACCGATTCGGTGATCCCGGCCCCGTGCAGGGCCAGGACGTCGGTGTAGCCCTCCACCACGATCACCCGACCGGCCTTGGCCACCGCCGGCCGGGCCAGGTCGATCCCGAACAGCTGGCGGCCCTTGTGGTACACCTCGCCCTCGGCGGTGTTGATGTACTTCGCGCCCTGGTCGTCGCGCATCGCCCGCGCGCCGAAGCCGAGCACGCGACCGCGCGAGTCGGCCAGCGGGAACGTGATCCGCTCGCGGAAGCGGTCGTAGACCCCGCCGCTTCGCCCCCGGGTGGCCAGCCCCGAGGCCATCAGCTCGTCCTCGCTGAAGCCCTGCCGCCGCGCGGCGGTGAGCAGACGATCCCAGGCCTTGGGGGCATAGCCCACGCGGAAGTCGGCCAGCACCTGCTCCGACAGGCCGCGCTCGCGCAGGTACTCGCGGGCACGGGCGGCCTCGGCCGCGTCGCGCAGCGTGGCCGCGTAGAAGCCCGTGGTGCGCTCGAGCAGGCTGAGCAGCCGCTCGCGGCGCCGGCGCCGCTCCTCCTCCTGCGGGTCCTCGCGCTCGCGCTTGAGCTCGACGTGGGCGTCCTCGGCCAGCTGCTCCACCGCGCTGGGGAAGTCCAGGCCCTCGGTCTCCATCACGAACCGGATCGCGTCGCCACCCTGGCCGCAGCCGAAGCAGTGGTAGAGGCCGCGGTCGGCGTCGACCGAGAACGACGGCGTGCGCTCCTCGTGGAACGGGCACAGGCCCGTCCACCGGGTGCCCACGCGGCGCAGGTCGGTCTTGCGCGAGATCAGCGTGACGATGTCGGCGCTCTCGCGCAGCCGCTCGATCGAGTCCTGTGTGTAGCGCGCCGGCATCTAGAACCCCTGCGGCACGGAGAAGTCCTCGAACATGCGGATGGCGTAGCGGTCGGTCATGCCGGCCAGGTAGTCCACCACGCGGTCGCTGTCCGAGGCGTCCGGTGTCTGCGCGGGCGGTGGATTCTCCGCATAGTGCTGGAAAAGCGCGCGCAGCATCGTCTCGATCCGGGCCCGCTCGCCCTGCGCGTGGGGCCCGAGGTACACGTTCTCGAACATGAAGGCGCGCAGGCGAAGCATGGCGCCGCCCACGTCCTCGCCCTGGACGATGTCGCCGGCCTCTTCGGAGCGGGCGAGCAGGTCCCGCACCAGCGTCTCGATTCGCTCCGAGCCGGTCTGTCCCAGGATCGCGATCTCCTCGTCGGGGAGGTCGGCGCGCGCGATCACGCCCGCGCGCAGGGCGTCGTCGATGTCGTGGTTGATGTAGGCGATCCGGTCCACCACACGCACGATCCGGCCCTCGAGCGTGCGCGGCGCGGTGTCGCCGGTGTGGTTGAGGATGCCGTCGCGCACGGGCTCGGTGAGGTTGAGCCCGCGGCCGTCGCCCTCCAGCCGCTCGACCACCCGCAGCGAGTGGTGGTTGTGGCGGAAGGAGATGCCGTAGCGGGCCCGCAGGCACTCGTCGAGCAGGTGCTCGCCGATGTGCCCGAACGGCGGGTGACCCAGGTCGTGGCCCAGCCCGATGGCCTCGGTCAGATCCTCGTTGAGCCCGAGCGCGCGGGCCACGTTGCGCGCGATCCCGCAGGCCTCGAGCGTGTGGGTGAGCCGGGTGCGGTAGTGGTCGCCCTGGGGGGCGATGAACACCTGGGTCTTGTGCTTGAGCCGGCGGAACGCCTTGGTGTGCACGATCCGGTCGCGGTCGCGCTGGAACGGCGTGCGGTGGGGCGAGTCGGGCTCGGGCTTCGCGCGCTCGGCGGGGTACGAGGGCGTGGCGAGCGGGGAGTGCTGGGCGCCCTCGAGGCGGGCGATCCGGTCGGCGAACGCGCCGGCGGGACTCTGGGTGCTCTGGGTGAAGGACTCCGTGCTCACCGCCTGATTGTCTCAGCCGTGCCGGGCACCGCTCGTAAGGCCCGCCCGGCTACCGGTTCGAACGCTCGAGCTTCTGGAAAGCCGCCCCGCGCGTGTAGAGCTTGTAGAGCTTGAAGCCGCGGGCGTAGTACGGCCGGCACGCGCCCTCGAACAGGCCGTATGCCTTCTGGTCGGAGAGGGTGGCACCCGTGCCCGGGCGCTCGCCCACCGGGCCGCCGGCGAACGACGTGAGGTCGTGGATGGTGTTCTTGCGCGCCGAGGGGCCGGCGGTCCGCCAGCCCTTGCAGTTTGCATCGCGGATGGACCCTCCGATGGTCGCGCCGGCGACGTTGGCCGGGCCGTCGGATCCCGATCCCCCGCCCAGGCAACCGCCCAGCAGGAGCACGAGAGTCAGCAGGATGGCCGCGCCGAGCGCCTGGCGAGCCATGGGCAGCCTCGCCCCTGGGGCTACTTGGGCTCCGCGGGGGTTTCGAACCACGAACAAGCACCGCCGACGCCGCCCTCGAAGTCGGCGAAGCAGCTGAGCAGCTCAGGGTCCCCGGTGGGAACGCCGGTGCCCATGCTCTTGGCGCAGTCCGAGGGCAGGTTGCTCGGCTCGGTGGTGATGCTCGCCGCAGTGCCGTCCTTGCCGGTATTCGAGTACCAGCAGTTGTTGGTGTTGCCGGGGAAGTTGTCCCACCAGAAGTCGGTCCCGTTCGGGTCGCGCTGACCACTGGGGTTGCGGCCCATCACGTTGCCGTAGTAGCGGTTGCGGAAAGAGGTGGAGGTCTTCTTCTCGTCGCAGCCCGCCTGCTCGTTGCCGTTGTTGGCCGCGCCACAGACGAGGGCATCCGGCACGGCGAAGAGCATCGTCCCGCGCCTCCAGTTGTCCCAGAAGTGGTTGTTGCGGATCGTGTTGTTGTTCCCGCCGGCGATCCACATGCCCGTGCCCACCGGCACCGGAACGCTGGGCTCGACGTCGGAGCCCTTCACGTAGGGGTTGAAGTTGTTCGAGTAGAAGTTGTTGTTCTCCACGAGATCAGAGTCCTGCGGAAAGCCCGGGTGCCCGGCGGCGGTGAATACGTCGGTGGTGAAGCCGAGCGCGTTGCCGTAGAAGTTGTTGTTGTGGATGTGGACCGCGTTTGACGCCGTCCCCGAGTAGCCACTCGCGTTGTGGTGCGAGTCGCAGTTGCGCATCTCCTGGTTGTAGCGCTGGGAGGGCTCCACGGTCTGCTCGCCGGTCTCGGCGGCGGCCCCCGGGTACAGGCCCGAGTCGCCGCTGCCGGCGGCCTCGCAGTCCTGCATCAGCCCGTGGTCCTCGACGAAGGTGAGCACGCCGTACTCGCCGTTGTACAGGGCCTTGAAGCGCTCGAGCAGGTAGCCGTCGGACTCCAGCACGTAGATGCCGTGCTCGCGGGCGTGACGGACCTTGACGTTTCGCAGCACGAAGCCGTCGGCGCGGTCTGCGCGGATCCCCACGTCCTTGTGCGCATTGATCGGCCCGCTGTCACCCGAGGCAACCCGACCGGCATCCACGACCACGTCGTCGGAGCGCGGGCCCGAGCCCTCCATCTGCAGGTTGCAGCGCAGGCAGGGGCCCAGATTGGGGATGCCGCGGCGCTCGAGGCGCGGCTTCTGCGGGTCCTCACCCTTGCCGGGCAGACGGCCCATCACCGCGATCAGGTTCTGGTCGTTGGGGCACTTGTACTGGTAGGCGTAGGAGAGAGCCTGTGCCTGTCCGCGATCGTTGAGCTGGCGCAGATCCGCGCACTTGGGATCGCCGGTTGGCTGCTTCACCGATCTGGGCTCGGGGTAGATGCCCGGCATGATCACCACGCGGTCGTTGTTGCGCGACCGAGTGACGGCGCTCTGGATCAGGTGAAACTTGCAGCGCGCCAACAGCCGCTGGTTGAACTTGAGCAGGCGCTTGGCCTCGGCCTTGGAGAGATGGCGCGGCGATTCCGTGGGTCGGAACTTGTAGCCATTGGCCCGCGCGGTGGCGATCGCCCGCTTGAGCGTCTTCATCGAGCTGTTGGCGTTCGCCCGCTTGGCCCACTTGCGGCGGGTCACCTTCAGCTTGGGCCGCAGCATCCTGATCCGGGCCCTGGCCGCACGCTTGCCCTTGGACGAGTGCGCCCTGCGGTAGCGCTTCGTCGCTCTGCGCAGCTTGCGGGTGAGCATGTTCAGGCGCTTGGAGTTCGGCACCCGGCCCTGGCACACGACCCTGGTCGCTCCCGGCGGCTTGCGCTGCAGCGCGGTGAAGAGGCTGCGGGCGACCGGCACCTTGCCGCCGGTTGGCGGGGTCACCGAGGTGTCCGGCGCCGGGTCGGGCCAGTAGGAGGCCCGCTCGACGTGGGCCGAGGCCTGGGTGGCCACGAGCACCGCGGTCGCGGCCAGGACGGTCAAGGCGACAATCCACAAACGGCCCCGACGAGATGCCCGCATCGGGTTCAGCCTCCGCACGACGGCCACCCTACGCGCAAGGTGGCAAGTGGCGCAAGCGACAACCGCTAATCGGCCGCGGCCGCCTGCGCCGCGGCCACGCGGGCGATCGGCACTCTGAAGGGCGAGCAGCTCACGTAATCCAGCCCCGAGGAGTGGAAGAAGGCGACCGAGTCGGGGTCGCCGCCGTGCTCGCCGCAGATGCCCAGGCCGAGCTCGGGGCGCGCCGTGCGCCCCAGCCAGGCGCCCATGCGCACCAGCTCGCCCACTCCGGGCACGTCGATGGTCTCGAACGGGCTCCGGGTGAGGATCTTCTGCTCCAGGTAGCGCTTGAGGAACTTGCCCTCGACGTCGTCGCGCGAGAAGCCGAGCGCGGTCTGGGTCAGGTCGTTGGTGCCGAAGGAGAAGAAGTCGGCCTCCTCGGCGATCCGGTCGGCCAGCAGGCACGCGCGTGGCAGCTCGAGCATCGTCCCGATCGACAGCGACAGGTCTCCCCCGTCGTTGTCGGCCACGGTGCGCTCGATCACCTCGCGCATGAAGCCGAGCTCCTTCTCGTAGGCCACCAGCGGCACCATGATCTCCAGCTCGGGCGCCTTGCCCTCGCGCTTCTCGACGGCCAGCGCGGCGCGCACGATCGCCGCCACCTGCATCTCGCACACCTCGGGGTAGAGGATGGCAAGCCGGCAGCCGCGGGTGCCGAGCATGGGGTTGACCTCCTCGAGCTGGTGCACGCGGTCGAGCGTCTGCTCCAGCTCCTCGAGGTCGTCGGTCTGCTCTATCCGGGCCCGCTCGACCTTCTGGGCCAGCTCCTCCTTGGCGGGCAGGAACTCGTGCAGAGGCGGGTCGAGCAGCCGGATGGTCACCGGCAGGCCCTGCATCTCCTCGAACAGGCCCTCGAAGTCCTCCTGCTGAAGCGGCAGCAGCTCGTCGAGCGCCGCGCGGCGATCCTCCTCGGACTCGGCCATGATCATCGTGCGCATCTTGGGCTGGCGGTCGGCGGCCATGAACATGTGCTCGGTGCGGCACAGACCGATGCCCTCGGCGCCGTACTCGCGCGCCCGCCTGGCGTCCTCTGGGGTGTCGGCGTTGGTGCGCACCCCCAGCCGGCGCAACTCGTCGGCCCAGCCCAGCACCGTCTGGAAGTTCTCGTCGAACTCCGGGTCCACCAGGGGCACGTCGTCGGTGGTCACCGCCCCCGTGGTGCCGTCGATGGCGATCACGTCGCCCTCGGAAAGGGTCTTGCCATCGACCTTGACCGTGCCCTCATCCAGGTCGATCTCCAGCTCGCCCGCGCCGGCCACGCACGGCTTGCCCATTCCCCGGGCCACGAGAGCCGCGTGGCTGGCCTTGCCTCCCTCGGCCGTGAGGATGCCCTTTGCCGCCTGGAAGCCGGCCACGTCGTCGGCCTCGGTGAAGGGCCGCACCAGGATCACGTCGCGCCCGTCCTCGGCGGCCTGCACGGCGGCTTCGGCGCTGAACACGATCTCGCCCTTGGCCGCGCCGGGCGAGGCGGCCACCCCGCGGGCCACGACCTCGTACTCGGCGTCGGGCTCGAAGGTGGGGTGAAGCAGCGCGTCCAGGCGTTCGGGCTCGACCGTGGCCAGCGCCCCCGCGCGGTCGAGCAGGCCCTCCTTCTCGGCGTCGACCGCGAAGCGCACGGCGGCCTGGGCGGGGCGCTTGGCGCTGCGCGTCTGGAGCATGAACAGCTGCCCCTCCTCCACCGTGAACTCGGTGTCCTGCATGTCGCCGTAGTGGCGCTCGAGCTCGCCGAGGATCTCGGTCAGCTCCTCGTGGGCGTCGGGCATCACCTTCTTCATCTCGGAGATGTCCTTGGGCGTGCGCACCCCCGAGACCACGTCCTCGCCCTGGGCGTTCACCAGGAAGTCACCCGAGGGCTCGGGCGCCCCGGTGATCTCGTCGCGCGAGAAGGCCACCCCCGAGCACGACTCCTCGCCGCGATTGCCGAACACCATCTGCTGCACGTTCACCGCGGTGCCCCACTCGTCGGGGATGCGGTTGATGCGCCGGTACGCCTTCGCGCGCGAGCCCATCCACGAGTCGAACACGGCGCGGATGGCCTGGGTGAGCTGCTCGCGCGGGTCCTGGGGGAACTCCTCGTCGGTCTGATCGGCGTACAGCGCCTTGAAGTCGTCGACGAGCCCCTTCAGGTCGTCCACCGAGAGCTCGGTGTCCAGCTCCACGCCGGCGTCGGCCTTGCGCTTCTTGATCGCGTCCTCGATCGCCTCGCCGCTGACGCCCCGGCAGACGTTGCCGAACATCTGCACGAAGCGCCGGTAGGAGTCCCAGGCGAAGCGCTCGGACTTGGTGGAGCGGGCCAGGCCCTCGACCGAGGTGTCGTTGAGGCCGAGGTTGAGCACCGTGTCGAGCATGCCGGGCATCGAGTCGCGCGCGCCGGAGCGCACGGACACGAGCAGTGGGTCCTCGTCGTCGCCCAGCTTCTTCTCGGCCTGCTCCTCCAGACGCTTGAGGGCGTCGTCGACCTGCTCGGCCAGCTCGTCGGGCTCGGTCTGGCCCGCCTCCATGTAGGCCACGCAGGCCTCGGTGGTCACCGTGAAGCCCGCCGGCACGCGCTCGGCGCCCAGAACGCGGGTCATCTCGGCCACGTTGGCGCCCTTGCCGCCGAGCAGCTCGCGCATGTCGCGCGAGCCCTCGGAGAAGTCGTAGACCAGTTGGGTGCCGGCGGCTACGGCCAAGGTTGCAGTCTATGCCGGAACTCGGGAACACTCATCGCCATGGCCGATACCGAGATCCTGCTCGCCCGACACGGAGAGACCGAGTGGAGCCGCGACGGCCGCCACACCGGTCGCACCGACGTTCCCCTCACAGACACCGGCCGCGAGCAGGCGCGCACACTGGGGGCGCGCTTCGCCGGCGTCGAGCCGGCGCTGGTCCTGACCAGCCCGCTGTCGCGGGCCGCCGACACCTGCCGGCTGGCGGGTCTGGGCGACCAGGCCGTGGAAGATCCGGACCTGCTCGAGTGGGACTACGGCGACATCGAGGGGCTGACCACGGCCCAGATCCGCGAGGACGTGCCGGGCTGGACGGTCTGGGACGGCGAGGTGCCCGGGGGCGAGTCACCCGACCAGGTCGGCGCCCGCGCCGACCGCGTGATCGCCCGGCTGGCCGAGGTCGACGGACCCTGCGCGGTGTTCGCCCACGGCCACGTGCTGCGGGTGCTGGGCGCTCGCTGGCTGGGGCTGCCCGCCGCCTCGGGATCACTGCTGGCGCTGGCCACGGCCACTCTGAGCGCCCTGGGACACGAGCGCGAGCGCCGCGTGCTCACGCTCTGGAACGACGGCTCGCACCTCTAGCGCCTTAGGCCACCCGGCGCAGGCGCACGTGGGCGTGGTGCTCCAGCGTCTCGGCGATCGCCCTGTCGGCCTGGGCCAGCGCCCGCGGCGGCGCGGCCGGCGCGCCGGCCAGCGGGTTGGCCAGTGCCCCGACCAGGAAGGCGTGGCTCTCGGCGTCCAGCGGGAACGAGCCCGCCTCGCAGGAGGCGCACACCACCCCTCCCTGGGCGGGCGAGAAGGCGCCCAGCCCCTCCCCCTCGCCGCATGCGGCGCAGGAGGTCAGCTCGGGCGCGAATCCGGCGGCCAGCAGCAGCTTGATGCGAAAGGCCAGCAGCCGCTCGGGGGCCGCCTTCTCGGGCTCGGCGTGCAGCAGGGCCAGCTTGTTGCAGAGCAGGTTGTAGGCGGCCTCGTTGGGCTCGACGGAGTCGAACAGGCGCAGCACGGCGTCGCATGCCTGCCCCGCGTGCTCGAGCGAACGGCGGTGCTCCCGGATGGCGGCGTGGGCGTGGACGGTGTCGACCGCAGAGATCGTGCACAGCTCGCCGCGACCCTGGTGCAGCACCAGCTTGACCCGGGCCAGCGGCTCCAGCCGCCCGCCCAGTCGGGACTTGACCCGGCGCACCCCCTTGGCCATCGCGCCCACCCGGCCGCGGTCGGCGCTGTAGAGGTGCAGGACCCGATCCGCCTCGCCATAGCGGATCGATCGCAGCACTATCGCCTCGGTCTTGAAGCTTCCCGGCACAACTACACTTTGGAGGGCATGACGGACATCTCAGACACCGGCGGGGAGAGGACTCCCATCAAGATGTACACCACCGATCCGTGCCCCTACTGCCGCCAGGCCAAGGCACTGCTCGACTCCCGCGGGTATGAGTACGAGGAGATCGACATGGCGCGCGATCCCGAGGCCCGTGATGCGCTCGTGGAGAGGACCGGGCGGATGACCTTCCCGCAGGTGATGGTGGGCGGGCGCTCGGTGGGTGGTTTCCAGGAGCTGCTGGCGGCGCACCGGGCCGGCACGCTCGAAGACGTCCTAGCGGCCTAGGCCCGGCCGTCTAGGAGGGCGCGCGCTGGCAGCGCGGGCAGAAGTAGGTCCCCCGCCCCGCCGCCCGGATCTTTCGGATCGTCGTGCCACAGCGCGGGCACGGCTCGCCCTCGCGGCGGTGGACCAGGAACTCGTTCTGGAAGCCCCCCGACTCGCCGTCGGCGTGGCGGAAGTCGTCGATCGTGGCCCCGCGGGCGTCGATCCCGGCCTGCAGCGACTCCACCACCGCGTCGCGCAGGGCGGTCAGCTGGGGCCGGCGCAGCGCGCCCACCGGGCGCAGGGGGTGCAGACGGGCCCGGAACAGGGCCTCGTCGGCGTAGATGTTCCCCACCCCCGCGATCCGCTCCTGGGACAGCAGGAAGGCCTTCACCGGCGCCCGCCGGCCGCGGGCCATGGCCCGCAGCGCCCCGCCCGTGAAGTCGGGGCTGAGCGGCTCCACGCCCAGCCTGGAGTCGAAGTACTCGAGCAGCGCGGCCTCACCGAGCAGCACCACGCCGGTGCCGAAGCGGCGCTGGTCCACGAACAGCGCCCGGACACCGTCGTCGAGGGTGAACCGGACGCGCAGGTGCGGGCGATCGGAGACGTCGTCGGCCGGCTCGACCAGCAGCACGTTCCCGGTCATCCGCAGGTGCATGACGCAGAAGACCTCGTCCTCCAGGGCGAGGACCAGGTACTTGCCGCGGCGATCGACCGCCTCGACCAGCCGCCCGGCGAGGGCGTCCTCGGTCTCCTCCGGCGCAGCCGGCGCGCACCAGCGGGGGTCGAGCACGGACACGTCCACGATCCGCCTGCCGACCATCCGCGGGGCCAGCTGACCGCGCACCGTCTCCACCTCGGGCAGCTCAGGCATCCGGCGGCTCCTCCGTCAGGACCGGCGCACGCGGCCGGTCACCTGGAGGGTGCGCTTCATCACCGGCGTGACCCCGCGATCGAAGCGGGCGAAGCCGGCCGAGGGGGCGACGATCTCGATCACGTACTCCGCGTCGCCCTTGAACACGTGCAGGCTGCGAATGGTCACGCGCCGCCGGGCCAGCGTCTGCTCGCCGGTGAGCTCCACGGCGCGCGCGCCGTTCACCTCGATGGCCCGCGAGGCGGTCAGGTGGTAGCCGGCGTCGCGACTGCGGGTGGCCCGGGCCAGGCGCAGCCGGGCCGCGTCCAGCTCCTTGGCGTCGCGCGGCAGCTGCTCCCTGCGCGCGTAGGCGAAGCAGGCGACGAACGGCTCACCCAGGGTGGCCTGGAAGACGGCCGGGGCCCGGCTCTGGGCGACGTTGAGGTTGGCCGGGAGCGACACCTTCAGGCCCGCGCGGTCGGAGCGGAACTCGCGCGTGTGCCCGCTCGGCGGCGGCGCCGAGGCGACCACCGGCGGGCGGTCGTTCCCGCACCCGGCGAGGCCCGCGCACAGGAGGCAGAGCAGGATCAGCCGGGCGCGCACGCCCGCGGTTGTATCAGCGCGCGGCGGCGCGGGGATGCGAGCGGAAGTACACGTCCTTGAGCCGCTCGCTGGAGAGGTGGGTGTAGAGCTGGGTGGTGGCCACGTCGGCGTGGCCGAGCATCTCCTGGACCGCGCGCAGATCGCAGCCGCCGGCCAGCAGGTGCGTGGCGAAGGTGTGGCGCAGGGTGTGCGGGCTCATGCGGTCGGCCAGCCCGGCCGAGATGGCGTGGCGGCGGACGATCTTGTAGAGCCCCTGGCGGGTGAGCGGACCGCCGCGGAAGTTGAGGAACAGGCGCGACTCGGGGGCACCGCCCACCAGCGGCGGGCGGCCGCGCTCCAGGTAGCGGCGGAGCGCGGCCAGCGCCTGCTGACCCACGGGCACCACGCGCTCCTTGGAGCCCTTGCCGCGCGCACGCAGGAAGCCGTCGTCGAGGTCCACGTCGCCGACGTCGAGCCCGATCGCCTCCGAGGCGCGCAGCCCGCACGCGTACATCAGCTCCAGCAGCGCCCGGTCGCGCAGCGCCGTCGGTTCGGTCCCCCGCGGCTGGCTCAGCAGCGTGTCGACCTCCCCACGGGTGAGCACCTGGGGCAGCCGGCGCGACCGGCGGGGCGCGGCGAGGCTCGCGGTCGGGTCGGTGTCGAGCAGACCGTCGCGGCGCAGGTGGCGGTAGAAGGAGCGCAGGCACGCCGCCTTGCGGTGGACGGTGGCCGGCGAGGCGGCCCCGCCCTCCGAGCCGCCCAGCTCGGCCAGGAAGTCGTCCAGCTCCAGGGTGGAGACGTCCAGTGCGACCAGGTGCCGCCGCGCCAGGAAGCGGCCGAACTGCAACAGGTCGGACCGGTAGGCCTCCAGCGTGTTGCGCGACAGGCCCCGCTCGAACTCCAGGTAGGACAAGAAGTCGAGCACCAGGTGCTCGTAGGGCCGGCTGGCGACTGGCTGGGCGACGGTGGCCACAGGGACGGTTTCGCCCGCCCCGCCGCTTTCCCTGGGGGTGCTAGCGGTCTTGCAGGTAGGCCCGGAACCACAGCAGGCCCACCAGCGTCTTTGCGTCTCGCACGGAAGGGATGGTGGCGTCGAGCTCCTCGACGGGCAGGGCAACGACCTCGATCCGCTCGTCCTCCCCCGAGTCGGCGCTCTCGTCGTAGAGGTCGGTGGCCAGGAACAGGTGGTGTCCCTCGCTGAGCAACCCCGGCGAGGTGTAGAAGCGGACCAGCTCGCGCCACTCGCGCGCGCCCTTGCCGATCTCCTCCGCCAGCTCGCGCCGGGCCGTGGCCTCTGGCCCCTCCCCCTCCTGGTCGAGCTTGCCCGCCGGCAGCTCGAGCAGCTCCTGCTCGCCCACCGGCTCGCGCGGCTGGCGCACAAGCCAGATGCTCTGGCCGTCGAAGGGCAGGATCGTGACCGCGCCGGGGTGGCTGACGATCTCGCGCTTGGCCTCCTTGCCGTCGTCGTAGCGGAAGGTGTCCACCCGCACCTTGGCGATGTGGCCCTCCCAGATGTCCTCGCTGTCGATCCGCTCGAAGCCCATGGCCAACCGCTACACCTCCGCGCTGCGTTCGATGATCCTCAGTGTCAGGTCGAGCATCGTCTCCAGCGCCTCGACGGTCACGCTCTCGTCGGGCTGGTGGTTTCGCTCCGTCCCGTTGGCCACGTTGAGCACCGGGAGGCCGTTGGCGATCAACGCGTTGGCGTCGCTCCCGCCGCCGGTTGAGCGGTAGACCGGCTCGATGCCAAGGTCCTCCAGCGCCGCCGTCGCCGCCCGCACCGGCGGCGAGGAGCGCGAGAGACGGAAGGCGCGGCACAGCTGCTCGACGGTGGTGTCCACGTCGCACTCGGTCTCGCCCGCTGCGTCGGAGCAGCGATCCACCATCTCGGCGATCACGCGGCTGGCGATGTCGTCGTCCAGGCTGCGGGCCTCGAGCTCCACCCGGCAGTGCTCGGCCACAACATTGCGCGCGGTGCCCCCGGCGATCGTTCCGGCGTTGGCCGTCGTCTGGTCGTCCAGCCGGCCGAGGCGCATGCCCGCCACCGCTCGCGCGGCGGCCTCGATCGCGTTGCGCCCGTCCTCGGGCCGGATGCCGGCGTGGGCGGCCGCCCCGGTGAAGCGGGCGAGCAGGCGGTAGTAGGTGGGCGCGGCGGTGATCAGCTCGCCGACCGGGCTGGCGTGATCGAACACGAAGCCGAATTCGCTGCGCAGGCCGTGACGGTCGAGCTCCTTGGCGCCCAGCAGGCCGGGCTCCTCGGCGGTGGTGAACACCAGCTCCAGGCCCACGGGGGTCCGGCCGTGGTCCACGTGGTGGCGCACAGCGGCCAGAATGGTGGCCACCGCGGCCTTGTTGTCGGCGCCCAGGATGGCCGCGTTGCGGTTTCGCAGGACGCCGCCCTCGCGCTCGACCGCCACCGGGGCGTCCAGGGGGACGGTGTCGAGGTGGGCGCACAGCAGGACGGTGGGCGCGCCCTCGGGGCCGGGCACGCGGGCGATCAGGTTCCCGCTGTCCGAGCCGGTGGCGGCGCCGGTGTGGTCCTCGGTCACCTCGAGGCCGAGCACGTTGAGCTCCGCGGCCACGGCGTCGGCCATCGGCCGCTCGCTGAACGACGGGCTCTCGATCTCGCACAGGCGGACGAAGTCGTCCACCAGGCGGTCGCGCTCTCCCGCGCTCACCCTCCGACGGTGCGCCGGAACAGCAGGCCGCAGATCGCGGCCAGTATCAGGGCCAGCACCGGCAGGCCGGCGCCCACGACGCCCACCACCGCCAGCACGAGGCCCACGACGCCGACCACGCCCAGCGTGCCGCCGGCCAAGGCGAGCTGGTAGGCGCGCCGCTCACGGGTGCGGCGGGAAAGGGGCTGCGAGCCGCGGCGATCGAGGTCGGCCATCGGCGCAGTCTAGGGCGAGTGGTCACCGGGTGAGAGGATCGCTCGCCCGACACACGCGAGTGATTTCGCTTCCACGGGGGAAAGCCTCCTGGGCAAGCGCCCTCATCGCTTCAGCAGCGAATATAGGACGACCGTGGTCCTCCGCCTCGGTTCCGTAACGGAGCGGCGCCAGCTCGGGAGGGAGTCACCGTGCCTACGCCGTAGACACGATAGATCCCGCTATGCCCGCAGCCGTCGAATAGGCGAAAAACCTTCTTGCCGCTGCCATATGCGACTTGATGATCGCAGTAAGTCTGCGCCCATCCGAAGGATGTCAGGCGTTCCATGCATCCGCTGAACGATTGGCTGGCGACCCCCCGCCCGTAGCAGGTGTTGACAACCACCGAGACGATTCGGTAGGGGCCGTAATATCCGGCGCCAGGTGACCTGTAGGTATTCCGCGGGGTGTAGGAGCACACAAATGGGTAGCGGCCCGACGAGCCGACCGTGGGTCGCTCTGGGCACCTCTTGTAGTCCAGCGGATTGTTTGTGCAGTAGGGCTCGTCTCCCATGGTCCCAAGATCGCTCTGGGTGGTGCCGCCGTAGAACTTCGTGTCGGGCGTGAACTCGCTCGCAATTGCCGGGGCCGGGCAATCCGCTACGGCTGGTAACTCATCCTCGCCACCCACGGTCGCGCCGCCGTCGCACACATCGACTGGCGTCCCGTTGGGGGTGGCGTTGGTGTCCGGTTCTTCCGGCAATTCCCCCCCCGCCGTCGAGGTATGGGTCTGCGTTGTGGGGAAGCGTCTGGTCGACCGTGTCTAAAGGGTCGGGAGGTGTTTGCGCCGAAACCGGTCCTACGAACCCGACAAGGCTCGCGGCGCAAACGATCAGAGTCAGCAAGCATTTCATCTCATGAGTCCCCCTGTTTCGGACCGCACATGTGGCAGCCGGTGCGCTGAACCTATCCCCAAATATGCGGGACTTGCAACCAAGGCTTGGGCGACGTAGAACCCGTCCTCCCTAGGACCCGATGGGGAAGGAGTGGACAAATCTCCCGGTGAGGTCGAAGAACTCGACGGGACCCGGCGTGGCGAACGTGGACCCGACGATCCAGTGCGTGTCGTCCCTGCGGACGGTCGTGCCCTCGCCGACCGCGATAGTCACGGCGTCGGCGGGGATCAGCCCTCCCGCCCCCACGAGCCGTTCCGCCAGGCGGGACCAACTCTCGCCGTCGACGATTTCGCTCAAGATCTCGCCCCCTGCGTCCCGGACGGAGAGCCACAAAGCGCTGCCCTCGACGGTTCTCAGAAGATCCACCTGCCCTTTGCCGACCACAAGACCGAGTAGATGATCAAGCTCCAGCGATCCGTCACCGCCTACCTCTTGCGCGTCATACACCCAACGGCGTCGTTTCCTTCCCATGCCCGAAGCCTAAGTGTGATCTTGCTGTGTTGCGCGCCGATCGCGGCGGGTGGGTGCTCCGGATTGCATCGCGGAACCTCTGCCTCCGCGGAGAGTCAACTCAAAGACCGCCTCGGTGATGATGTCACCCGCGTGGCCTGCCGAAGAACAGGAAAGACTCAACGCTGCACCATTGATCGCTCACACCATCCAAGACAAACCTGCGTCGTTATTGTCGATCGCGACCACGTCGTGCAAGGCATCTACTGCAAGACGCTGCGCAGGTGACCGGCGGGGTCAGACTCGTGGCGCGTCCCGATCGTGCGCGTTCCCCTTCCGCGCCGCCGTGCTTGACTACGCCCGCGCGTCGGCGTGCTGGCCCGGACCGCGGCTGGCCACGACGTCGGGCTCGCGCGCACGGGCGCGCTCCAGCGCGGCGCCCACGAACTCGCGGAACAGCGGCTGGGGGCGCAGCGGCCGCGACTTGAACTCGGGGTGGTACTGGGAAGCCACGAAGAAGGGATGGTCGGCCAGCTCGACGACCTCGACCAGGCGGTCGTCGGGCGAGGTGCCCGAACAGATCAGGCCCTCGTTCTCCAGCCGCTTTCGCAGGTGGTTGTTGACCTCGTAGCGGTGGCGGTGGCGCTCGTAGATGACCGCCTCGCCGTAGGCCTCGCGGGCACGCGTGCCCTCGTGCAGCTTCACCGGATCGGCCCCGAGGCGCATGGTGCCGCCCATGTCGCGGACCTCTTTCTGCTCCGGCAGCAGGTCGACCACCGGGAACGGCGTCTCGGGGTCGAACTCCGTGGAGTTGGCGCCGTCCATACCCGCCACGTGGCGGGCGAACTCGGCCACCGCGATCTGCATGCCCAGGCAGATGCCCAGGTAGGGGATCCCGTGCTCGCGGGCGTACTGGGCAGCGCGGATCTTGCCCTCGATGCCGCGCACGCCGAAGCCACCGGGGATCAGGATCCCGTCGAGGTCCTCGAGCTCCGCCCGCGCCTCGCCGTCCAGCAGCGCCTCGGACTCGATCCAGCTGACGTCCACCCGGCTGCCGTGGTGGGTGCCCGCGTGGTTGAGCGACTCGATCACCGACAGGTACGCGTCCTCGAGCTGGGTGTACTTGCCCACCAGGCCGATCCGCACCACCTCGCGGGCCTCGTCCACGCGCTTGACCAGCGCCTCCCAGCCCGAGAGGTCCGGCGGGTCGGTCTCGATGCCGAAGCGGTCGAGGATCTGGTCGTCGACCCCCTCGGCGCGGAAGTAGAGCGGCACCTTGTAGATGTTGTCCACGTCGCGCGCGGAGACCACCGAGTCGACGGGCAGGTTCACGAACAGCGCGATCTTGTCGCGGATGTCGCGCGAGAGCACCTCCTCGCTGCGGCACATGACCATGTCGGGCTGGATGCCGATCCGGCGCAGCTCCTGGACGGAGTGCTGGGTGGGCTTGGTCTTCAGCTCGCCCGCGTGGCCCAGGAAGGGCACGAGTGTGAGGTGCAGGAACATCACGCGCTCCTTGCCCTCGTCGACCTGGAACTGGCGCAGCGCCTCCAGGAAGGGCAGCGACTCGATGTCGCCCACCGTGCCGCCGATCTCGGTGATCACGATGTCCACGTCATCGGCCTGGGCGACGCGCCGGATGCGCTGCTTGATCTCGTCGGTGATGTGGGGGATCACCTGGACGGTGCCGCCGAGGTAGTCGCCGCGGCGCTCGCGCCGGATCACGCTGTCGTAGATCGCGCCGGTGGTGACGTTGGATCCGCGCGTGGCGTTGACGTCGGTGAAGCGCTCGTAGTGGCCCAGGTCCAGATCGGTCTCGGCGCCGTCCTCTGTGACGAACACCTCGCCGTGCTGGAACGGGCTCATCGTGCCCGGATCGACGTTGATGTAGGGGTCGAACTTCTGGATCGAGACCGACAGGCCGCGGGATACGAGCAGCTGGCCGATCGAGGCGGAGGCGATGCCCTTGCCCAGCGAGGAGACGACGCCCCCGGTGACGAAGATGTAACGGGTTCCGGTCACGTCTCGAATATAGGGGCACTGGCGGCGGGATTGGCTTCGCCTGCCTTTGTCCTCGGTCGCCTCGCGTGCCGAGCACGCTTCGCTCCCTGCGTCCTCGGCATGCTTGCCACTCACGCCGCCAGGAGGGTTTCCGCGTGTTTGCGCGCGCCGTCGTCGGTGGAGTCCGCGCCCAGCATCCGGCACAGCTCCTCCACCACCGCGGGCTCGCCCAGCTGCTCGACGCTGGCCGTGGCCACGGCGGCCTCGGCCTCCGCGCCGCCCGAGCCGTCCTTCTCGATCCGGAAGTGGCGGTCGGCCAGGGCGGCTATCTGGGGAAGGTGGGTGATGCACAGCACCTGTCGATCGCGACCGAGCAGGCGCAACCGCTCCCCCACCGCGCGCGCCGTCTGACCCCCGACGCCCGAATCCACCTCGTCGAAGACCAGCGTCGCAGCGGCGCCCGCCCCCGCGGCGGTCATCAGCGCGAGCATCACGCGCGACAGCTCGCCCCCGGAGGCACTGTCGCGCACCGGCGCGGCCGGCACGCCGGGATTGGGCGCGAGCAGGAACTCGACCCGCTCGGCCCCCGCGGGCCCGATCGCCTCCCGCGGCTCGAGCACGATCTCGAAGGCGGCGCCGGCCATGGCCAGCGAGGCCAGCTCGTCCACCACGGCCTCCGCGAGCCGCGGCGCGGCCTCGGCCCGGGCCGCCGTGAGCCGCCCGGCCAGCCCCTCGCGCTCGGCCCTCGCCTCGGCCAGCGCGGCGACCGCGCGCTCCGAGGCCACCTCCGCGTCCTCCAGACCGGCGCGGTCCGCGCGGCAGCGCTCGGCGTGCTCGAGCACCGCGGCGACCGAGCCGCCGTGCTTTCGCTTCACCCGCTCGTACGCGTCCAGGCGCCCCTCGGTCTCCTGGAGCCGCGCGGGGTCGGCCTCCAGGCCGTCGAGGTAGGCCCGCAGCTCCGCTCCCAGGTCCTCGGCCTCGAGCCGCAGCGCGCTCATGCGGGCGGCGAGTCCATCGAGCTCGGCATCCGCCCCGGCCACCGCGTCGACCAGGCGCTCGGCCTCCGCCAGCAGCATCGCCGCGCCCGGCGCGTCGGCCGACTCGGGCGCGATCGCCTCGCTCCCGGCGGCTGCCGCGGCGCGCAGCCCGTCGACCTGGCGCAGGCGCGAGCGCTCCACCTCGAGCGCCTGCTCGTCGGCCTCGCTGGGATCGAGCTCGTCGATCTCGTCGATCTCGAAGGCCAGCAGGTCCAGGTCGCGGTCGCGCGTGCCGGCGCGGGCGCGCAGGTCCTCGAGCTCGCGCTCGGCCTCGCGCACGCGTGCGTGGGCGCCCGCCACGCCATCGCGCAGCGCCAGGTGATCCGGGCCGCAGAAGGCATCGAGCAGCTCGAGCTGGGCCGAGCCGACGGTGAGCCGGCGGTGCTCGTGCTGTCCGAAGAAGGCCACCAGCCTGCCGCCCAGCTCGCGCAGGTCGGCCGCGGTGGCCGAGCGCCCGCCGACGTAGGCCCGGCTGCGCCCCTCGGCGCTCACCCGGCGCGCCAGCACGACTTCGCCGTCGTGTTCGTCCAGGCGCTCGCGCAGGTCGGCCACCTCGGGCTCCACGAGCAGCCCGGCCGGCAGGTCGAAGACCCCTTCGACGTAAGCCTCGCGGGCCCCGGGGCGCACGATGCCGGCGCGCGGCTTGCCCCCCAGGAGCAGGTCGAGGGCGTGGGCGAGCACCGTCTTGCCCGCGCCCGTCTCACCGGTGATCGCGTTGAGGCCGGGGCCGGGCCGAAGCTCCGCCGCCTCGATCAGCAGCAGGTTCTCGATGCGCAGCTCGGACAGCACCCGTCCTGTCTAGCAACGCCCCCCGACGGAGGACGCGGGTCGGTGTCCCAGCCGTTGCGCTGCGTGCGTGGCTAGTAGCTCAGGCGGCCGAACTTCTCACGCAGGCGCTGGTAGAAGCCCGCGCCGTCCACCTGGGCGAGCAGCGCCTGGTCGCGCTCGAAGCGGACCTCGATGCTCTCGCGCGGCTCCAGGGCGCACACCCGGCGGCCGTCGGTGGTCAGGTCCACCGGGTCGTCCTCGGAGCGGTTCGTCACCTCGAGCACGTCGCCCGGGGCCACCACCAGCGCCCGCGCGGTGAGGGTGTGGGGGGCGATGAACGACACCACGTAGCCCTCCACCCCCCAGGCCATCACCGGGCCACCGTTGGCCAGGTTGTAGCCCGTCGACCCGGCCGGGGTGGCAACCACCAGGCCGTCGCAGCGCACCTGGCCGAGCTGCTGGCCGCTCACCGAGAAGGCCAGCTCGGCCACCCGCAGGTCCTGGCGCCGGTGGAAGGAGACGTCGTTTACCGCCACCCGGTCGCCGGTCGAGGTGCCCGCCGTGAGCGCCGGCAGTGCCAGCACGTCGTACTCGCCGGCGAGCGCTCTGCGCAGCGCGGTGTCGAGGTCCGCGCGCTCCACGGTGGACAGGAACCCGATCGCACCGAAGTTGACCGCGAACACGGGCACCCCCCGGCCCGCGAAGCGGCGCATGGTGGTGAGGATCGTGCCGTCGCCGCCGAAGACAAGCGCCAGGTCGGCGGTGTCGGGATCGGCGTCGAAGGTGGCGCCCGGCAGGTCCTCCAGCCCGTGCTTGTCGACCTCCTCGCTGGGCACCAGCAGCTCGACCCCGGCCTCGTGGGCCAGCACGGCGAGCCGGTGCACCGCGTCGGCGGTGGCCTCCGGGTTGCGCCGGGTGAAGACCGCGACGGCCTTGGGAGGGCTCACGGCTCCGCCCGCCGGGCCGCGTCGGCCAGGTCCGCGAGCGCGCCCAGGCGCCCCGCCTCGGCCAGCCACAGGAAGCTCTCGCGGTTGCCCTTGGGCCCGGGCAGGCCCGAGGACGCATAGCCGAGCACCTCGAGGCCCAGCCCGCGCGCGGACTCGCCGACCGAGACCAGGGCGCTGCGACGCAGCTTCGGATCGCGCACCACCCCGCCCTTGCCCACGTTCTCCCGCCCCACCTCGAACTGGGGCTTGACCATGATCAGGCAGTCGAATGCCGGGGCCGCGCCGGCGACCAACGCGGGCAGCACCTTGTGCAGCGAGATGAACGAGAGGTCGGCGACGATCAGGTCGGGGGCGTAGGGAAGTGACTCCGGGTCGAGCGCCTTCACGTTGGTGCGCTCCATGACCGTGACCCGCTCGTCCTGGCGCAGGGCCCAGTGCAGCTCGCCGTAGGCCACGTCCGCGGCGACCACGGCCGCCGCGCCGCGCTGGAGGAGGCAGTCGGTGAAGCCGCCGGTCGACGCGCCCGCGTCCAGGCACAGGCGGCCGGTCACGTCGAGCGCGAAGGAGTCCAGCGCGTTGGCCAGCTTCACCCCCCCGCGGGACACGAACGCGGGGCGCTCGGCCACCTCCACCGCCACGTCATCGGCCACCATGCGGCCGGGCTTGTCGGCCACCTGGCCGCCGGGCGCGAGGCGGACGTCGCCGGCGATGACCGCCGCCGCGGCGCGCGAGCGCGACTCGTACAGGCCGCGGTCGGCCAGAAGTGCGTCCAACCTCCGCTTCGCCACGCGAGCAGCGTACCGATGCCCCGGCCGGGCCCCCGGGCGGCCAGTGTGATCACGTTCACAGAGAACAATTTGCACCGGGGTAAGTTGAGTCCGTGGCACGAACCCGTCTCATATCCGCCGACACCCGCTCAGGTCTCCTGGTCGTGGTCGGCGTGGCACTCCCGGCGGCCGCTTGGGCCCTGCAGTTGAGCGTCGCCGCCCAGATCGCCGGACTCGCGATCGCGGCCCTGGTCATCGGACTGGGGCTGGCAGGTACGGCATCGTCCGGCCGGGGAACGATCCCGGTCCGGGCGCAGGCCGCCTACGACCAGGGCTTGGCCTTCGGACTGCTGGGAACCGCAGTGCTCTTCGCCATGGCAGGGGAGCCGCTGGCGCTCGTGACCTTCGGGGCTGCCGGCATCGCGACCCTGCTCATCCACACGGCCACGCGCTACACAGCGGGCCCTCGCCGCACCTCACAAGACTTCCTCTAACAGTTCCATATTGCATCACTCCTCCCTCGGAAACGGCCCGCCATCTGGCGGGTCGTTTTCTTTCCGGGACCGGGCCGCCCCGCCCACCAGCACCACCTCGAGCCGGCGCGGCCCGTGCACGCCCTCGACCCGGTCGAGCTCGATGTCCGAGGTGGCCGAGGGGCCCGAGACGAAGGTGAGCGGGCGTCCGGCCCGCGCCGCGGGCCCCAGCGCCTGGATTGCCTCGGGCACCGAGCCGACGACCTGGTCGGCGCGCACGACGCAGACGTGCAGGTCGGGTACCAGCGTCAGCCGCCGCGGTCCCTGCCCGGGGCCGCCGTCCAGCACGATCGTGCCCGTCTGGGCGATGGCCAGGGCACAGCCCGTGACCACGCCGTCCAGCTCGTCGAGCTCGGACACCGACAGGGAGGGCTCCTCGGACAGCTCGAGCCCCCGCGGCCGCCAGGCGTCCGGCAGGCCGCGGGCGATCCCGAGCCGCGCCGCGGAGTGGCGCTCAGCGACCGTGGCGATCGTGTCGGCCAGATCGTCCTCGCCCTCCACGCGGGTGACCCGCGCCTGGAAGTCGGCCACACGCTCGGCGAAGAGGTCGGCCCCCTCCCCCGGTGCCCGTCCGCGCCGGTAGGCGGCAGCCGGATCGCCATCGCGGTCCGGATCCCAGGACGCGGGCTGCTCCCCCACCCCGCCCGTGGCCTCGCGCACGCGACGCAGGATCTCCTCGCGCGCCCCGGTCACGACCCGGGGCCCCGCTCGGCGCGCCACCAGTCGCGGAAGCTCTGGGCCGGCGGCGCCCTCAGGTCGCGGTAGCGCAACCAGTCCGCCAGCGGCCCGGGCAGCCGCGCCTCCACGCGACCGTCGCGCGACAGGGGTCGCGCCCCCGCCGCGGCCGCCCGCTGGGCGCGCTCGTAGCGGCGGCGGTTGGCGAACACCCGCCCCAGCGCCTGCATGGCCAGCCGTTCGCCGGCCATCCGCCCGCGCAGCCCGCCCTGCTTGGCCTCCTCCACGACCCTGCCGCGCAGGTGGACCAGGACCGACGGGATGTCGATCTTGACCGGGCAGACCTCGTAGCAGGCCCCGCACAGCGACGAGGCCCAGGGCAGGTCGGTGTGGGTCTCCAGTCCGCTGAGCTGCGGGGTGAGGATGGCGCCTATGGGGCCGGGATAGGTCGACTCGTAGGCGTGGCCGCCCGCGCGCTCGAACACCGGGCACACGTTCAGGCAGGCCGAGCAGCGGATGCAGTGCAGGGCCTGGCGCCCCACCTCGTCGGCCAGCACCCTCGTCCGGCCGGCATCCATCAGGACCAGGTGGAAGTCCCGGGGGCCGTCGCCGGGCGTGACCCCGGTCCACAGCGACGTGTACGGGTTCATGCGCTCGGCCGTGGAGGAGCGCGGCAGGAGCTGGAGCATCACCTCCAGGTCGCTGAAGCGCGGCAGCACCTTCTCGATGCCCATCACCGTGATCAGCGTCTCGGGCAGCGTGGTGCACATCCGCCCGTTGCCCTCGGACTCGACCACCCCCACCGCCCCGGTCTCGGCGATCGCGAAGTTGGCGCCGCTGATGCCGACCCTCACGCTGAGGAACTTCTCGCGCAGGTAGGCGCGGGCGGCCGCGGTGAGCGCCGCGGGCTCGTCGGAGACGTCCTCCGAGCCGGGCAGCCGGCGCCGGAACAGGGCCCGGATCTCCTCCCGGTTGCGGTGGATGGCCGGGACGAGGATGTGCGACTGGCGGTCGTCGTCACCCAGCTGGATGATCAGCTCGGCCAGGTCGGTCTCGATCGCTGCGATGCCCTGTGCGGCCAGAGCGTCGTTGAGGCCGATCTCGTCCGTGGCCATGGACTTGACCTTGATCGCCTCCCGGCTGCCGGCCTCCTCGATCAGGCGGGCGACGATCGCGTTGGCCTCCGCCCCGTCGCGGGCCCAGTGGACGGTGCCGCCGGCCGCGGTGACCGAGCGCTCGAGCGCCTCCAGGTGCGCGTCGAGGTGGCGCATCGCGTGCTCCTTGATCCGCTTCCCGGCCTCGCGCAGCTGCTCCCAGTCCTCGCACTCCGCCACCACCCGCTCGCGCTTGGTGCGGATGGTGGTCGTGGCCTTGCGCAGGTTGCGCCGCTGCTGGGAGTCCTGCAGCGTGCGGCTGGCGGCCTCCGTGAAACTCACGGCTCGCCTTCGCGGGAGGCCAGGATCTCGGCCAGGTGCACCGCCCGAACGCCGGTACGCCCGCGGCTCAGCCCACCGCCGATGTGCAGCAGGCACGAGTTGTCGGTGGCCGTGCAGGCCTCGGCGCCCGTGTCCATCACGGCGCGCATCTTGTCGGCCAGCATGGCCGCCGAGGTATCCGCGTTCTTGACCGCGAATGTCCCGCCGAAGCCGCAGCACGTGCTGGCCTCGGGCAGCTCGACCAGATCCAGGCCGCGAACGTTTCGCAGCAGCCGCAGCGGCGCGTCGCCCACCTTCAGCAGCCGCAGCGAGTGGCAAGTCGGGTGGTAGGTCACGCGGTGGGGATAGGTGGCGCCCACGTCCTCCACCCCCAGCCGGTCGACCAGGAACTGCGACAGCTCGAAGGTCTTCGCCCGCACGCGCTCGACCTCCTGGGCCAGGCGGGCGTCGCCCGCACGCTCGGCCAGCCCCGGGTAGCCCTCGGACACCATGGCCGCGCAGGAGCCGCTGGGACAGACGATCGCGTCCAGGTCATCGGACCCGAAGGCGCGCACGAAGCGGCGCACCAGCGGCAGCGCCTCGTCGCGATAGCCGCTGTTGGCGTGCATCTGGCCGCAGCAGGTCTGCTCGAGCGGGAACTCCACCTGGTGGCCCAGTCGCTCGAGCAGCGCGACGGTGGCCCGGCCGGTCTCGGGAAACAGCGTGTCGTTCACGCAGGTGATGAACAGGCCGACGCGCATGGGGCACTCTTGCCCGAAAGGCGGGCCGGCCTACCCCCGGCTGGCCCAGGCCGCCGAGCGCTCGCTCAGGCCAGCGCGCCGCGGGGGGCGAGCACGGCCTCGGCCACGCGGGCGGCCACCTTCTCGGGCGTCAGCCCGACCTCGTCGCGCAGTAGCCCGGGCTTGCCGTGGGTCACATAGCGGTCGGGAAGGCCGAAGCGCAGCACCCGGGTGTCGCCCAGCATGTCGTGGTCGGACATGTGCTCGAGCACCGCGGAGCCAAATCCGCCGGACAGCACGTTCTCCTCCACCGTGACGATCACGTCGTGCTCGGCGGCCAGCGCCGCGATCAGCTCCTCGTCCAGCGGCTTGGCGAAGCGGGCGTCGGCCACCGTGGGCTCGACAGCGTGGTCCGCCGCCAGCAGGTCGGCGGCGCCCAGGGCGAGGGACACGCCATAGCCGTAGCCCAGGAAGGCGATCCGATCGCCCTCGCGCAAGACCTCGCCGCGCCCGATCGGCAGTACCTCCGGCACCGACGGCAGCGGCACCCCCTCGGCCTCGCCGCGCGGGTAGCGCAGCCCGAACGGCCCCTCGTGGTCCAGGCCGGTGTGAAGCAGGTGCACCAGCTCGGCCTCGTCGCGCGGCGCGGCCAGCACCATGTTCGGCAGCCCGCGCATGTAGGTGATGTCGAAGGCGCCGTGGTGGGTCGGTCCGTCGTCGCCGACGAGTCCGGCGCGGTCCATGGCGAAGACCACGTCGAGGTTCTGGAGGCAGACGTCGTGGACGATCTGGTCGAAGGCGCGCTGAAGGAAGGTGGAGTAGATGGCGGCCACCGGCTTGGCCCCCTGCAGCGACAGCCCGGCCGCGAACAGGATGGCGTGCTGCTCGGCGATGCCCACGTCGTAGTAGCGGTCGGGAAGCGCCTTCTGAAGGATGTCCAGGCCCGTGCCGGTGTTCATGGCCGCGGTGATGCCCACCACGCGCTCGTCGCGCTTGGCCTCGGCCACGAGCGCGTTGCCGAAGACCGCCGTGTACTGGGCGGGCGCGGGGTTGGGGTCCTTGGCCGGAGCCACCGGCTTTGCCGCCGGGGCGCCGTTGACGATCGAGGCCGGCTTGGCCGCGTGCCACGCCTCCATCCCCTCCAGGCCGCCCTCCTCGGCGGGCGAGAAGCCCTTGCCCTTGACGGTGGAGCAGTGCACGACCACGGGCCGGTCGGCGGCCAGGGCCTCGCTCAGCGCCTCGCGCAGTGCGGCCACGTCGTGGCCATCGATCACGCCCATGTAGGCCAGGTCGAGCTCCTCGAAGAGCAGCCCCGGCGCCCAGTAGGCCTTCAGCGACTCCTTGACGATCGGGCCCAGCCGCTCGATCCGGTCGCCGATGCCCGCGGGCAGCCGGGTGATCCGCGACTCGACCCCCTCGCGTGCGTGGTAGAGCCGCGGGTTCATCCGCACGCGGTTGAAGTAGCGCGACAGCGCGCCGACGTTCGGGGAGATCGACATGCCGTTGTCGTTGAGCACGATCACGATCGGCACGCCCATGCCGCCGGCGTGGTGCAGGGCCTCGTAGGCCACGCCGCCGGTCAGGGCGCCGTCGCCGATGACCGCCACCACCTTGCCGTCGGGTTCGCGGCCCTGGCGCATGGCCTCCTTCAGGCCCACGGCGTAGGAGACCGAGGTGGAGGCGTGGCCCGCGCCCATGATGTCGTGCTCGGACTCGGCGATGGAGCAGAACGGGGCCAGCCCCTCGTACTTGCGGATGGTGCCCAGCTCGTCGCGGCGGCCGGTGAGCACCTTGTGCGGGTAGGCCTGGTGTCCCACGTCCCAGAGGATCTTGTCCTTCGGGCTCTCCAGCAGCGAGTGCAGCGCGGTGGCGATCTCGCAGGTGCCGAGGTTGGCCCCGAAGTGGCCGCCGATCTCGCCGATCGTCTCGATTATCAGCTCGCGCACCTCCTGGGCCACCTGGGCCAGCTGGGCGTCGTCGAGCCCGTTGAGGTCGGCGGGTCCGTCGATGTTGTCGAGCAGTGGGGCCAAGTCGTTCAATTCTGGCGGGTGAGGATGTGGTCGGCCACCCTTTCGAGGGTGGCCGTGCTGCCCTGCGACTCGGCCAGCGCGGCCCGCGCCTGCGCGTGCGAGTCACGCGCGAGCTCGCGGGCCCGGTCGAGTCCGAAGACGGTCACGTACGTGGGCTTGCCGTGTCGCTCATCGGATCCGCTCGGCTTGCCCAGTGCCGAGTCGTCCCCCGTCACGTCGAGGATGTCGTCGACGATCTGGAACAGGACGCCCAACTCCGAGGCGAACCGGCCGTAGCTCAGTCTGGCAGACGCCGATGCCCCGCAGAGGTGCAGCACGCAGGTCACCGAGGCGGCGATCAGGCGGCCGGTCTTGAGCTCATGCAGGCGACGCAGCTGGGCGGGGCTCAGGTCGGCGGGCGCCGTCACGTCGAGGAACTGGCCCCCCACCATCCCGTCGATGCCGGCCGCGGCGGTCAGCTCGCACACCGCGGCGAGCAGCTCGGCCGGCTCGGAGCGCTGCTCGGCGCAGGCCAGGCGCAGCGCCTCGGCGAACAGGCCGTCGCCGGCCAGGATGGCCACGCCTTCGCCGTAGGCCACGTGGCAGGTGGGCTGGCCCCGGCGCAGGTCGTCGTCGTCCATGGCGGGAAGGTCGTCGTGAATGAGTGAGTAGGTGTGGATCATCTCGATCGCCGCCGCGAAGGGCAGGACCTCGTCGGGGTCACGGCCCAGCGCCTCGGCGGTGGCCAGCGCCAGCACGGGCCGGATGCGCTTGCCCCCGGCCAGCAGCGAGTGGCGCATGGCGTCGCGCAGGCGCTCGACCCCGGGTTCGGCCCCCAGCGCGGCCTTGGCCAGGTAGGCGTCCACCCGCTCCTGCAACTCGGTCGGGTAGAGGGCGGCGCTGGTGCTACTCACGAGATGACCTCGCTGCGCATCCGGCCAAGCCGGCTGCTTGCGCTCACAGAAGCTGCTCCTGGCCCTCCGCGGGCAGCTCGGGCTCGCGTCCCGCCCGATCCAGGCCGGCACCCAGGGCCACGGCCAGCTCGGCGCAACGGTCCACCAGCGCGGCGGCCTGGGCCGCGTCCAGATCGCCACCACGCAGCCGCGCGGCGGTCTCCTCGAGCTCGCCGATCAGCTCGTCCAGCGGCGTCGGGGCGCTCATCCGGCGCCCACCCCAGTGCGGTGGACGGCGCCGAGCACGCCGTTTACGAAGCCGGGTGCGTCGGCGCCGCACAGCTCCTTGGCGGCCTCCACGGCCTCGTCGATGGCCACCTCGGCGGGAATGTCGGAGCGGTGCAGCAGCTCGTGCAGCGCCACCCGCAGCACGTTGCGCTCGAGCGGGGCGATCCGGTCGAGCGTCCAGCCCTCGGAGTGGCGCTCGATCAGCGCGTCGATCTCCTCGCGGTCGCGCTCCACTCCCTCCACCAGCTCACGCGCGAACTCCGTGCTGCCGGGGGGAAGCAGGTCGGGCGCGTGGCGACGGGTGAGATCGGCCTGGTAGAGGGCGACCACCGCGGCGCGTCTCTGGTCGCTGCGCCGCATCAGGCTCCTAGGCGCGCGAGACGTACTCGCCCGAGCGGGTGTCCACCCGCACGCGGTCCCCCACGTCCACGAACAAGGGCACCCGCACGGTCACGCCCGACTCCAGCGTGGCCGGCTTGTCGCCTCCGCCCGAGGCGGTGTCGCCGCGCAGCCCCGGCTCGGTCTCGGCCACCGCCATCTCCACGGCGCTCGGCACCTGCAGGTCCGCGGGCTTGTCGTCCACGTACAGCAGGTCGACCTCCTCGTTCTCGCGGATCCACCGCAGCGAGTCGGCCACCTGGGCCTGGGGCACGGTGAGCTGGTCGTAGGTCTCCAGGTCCATCAGGTGGGCGTCCGTGCCGTCGGAGTAGAGGTACTGCATCTTGCGCGTCTCGGTGCGGATGGGGCGGAACTTCTCCCCGGCGCGGAAGGTCTTGTCCAAGCTGGCGCCGTCGCTCTGGCGCTTGAGCTTGGTGCGCACGAACGCGGGACCCTTCCCCGGCTTGACGTGCTGGAACTCCACGACCTTGAAGACCGTGCCGTCCACCTCGATGTGGGTCCCGTTCTTGAGCTGGTTGGTTGAAATCATCTCGGCGCCTACATCGGTCCTGACCTACGACGTGAGGCTAGCGCCCGGGAGCTTCACGACCAGGAGCCCCCAGACGTGCAAGAGGCCGGGAAGATCCCGGCCCCTCGCATGGTTCTAGGCGGTCTGAGCGGGCGCGACTGCTCAGTCGTCGCTGGACTCGTGGTGATCGCCTGAGTCGTCGCCGCAGTGCTTGGTCTCGTGCTCGTCGTTGTCGCCGTCGTCATCCCTGGCGTCGACCTTGTTGGATACGCCGTCCCCATCCTCGTCCGCACGGGCGTCCGAAACACCATCGTTGTTGCTGTCGGCATCGTCGGGCTGGGTGCCGGCGTCGTCCTCTTTCGCGTTGGACAGATGGTCACCATCGGCGTCCTCGCGGCCATCGCTGACACCGTCGTTGTTGCTATCGGCCTTGAGCGGGTTGGTGCCCTCGTCGATCTCGTTGTCGTTGTCGACCCCGTCGTGGTCGCTGTCCTCGTTGTCGTCGCGGATGCAGTTGTTGTTGCTGTCGGCGTCGTGAATCTTGGTGTGCGACAGG
>JBBREO010000006.1:0-56068 GCA_038202855.1 Solirubrobacterales bacterium | reverse complement strand
GAGGCCGAGCATGTTCGAGAGCCCTACGCGCGGAAGGTCCGGGGGGACCGTGCGGCCGCTCGCTCGCGCCAGGTCGCCGATCCGGGCCTTCAGCTCGGCTTCCAGCGTGCGGAGCTGCTGGTAGGCGACGTAGAGGAAGTTGCCCGATCCGCACGCCGGATCGAGCACCCGGAAGGCGGAGAGCTCGTCGAGCAAGGCCAGCGCGGCATCCGGGTCGGTCAGCGCCTCGATTCGCTCGCGCCACGGCCGCACGATCGTGGGCTGGACGATCTTCTGGATCTCGGCCTCGGGCGTGTAGTGGGCGCCCGACACGCGCCGGCGCTCGTCGGCGAGCGTGCCGGTGAACAGGCCGCCGAACACGGCCGGCTCGACCTTGTGCCAGTCGGCTCTCGACGCGGTCAGCAGCAGGTCGGTCTCGGCCGGGTTCAGCTCGACGTGGGCGGGGTGCTCGAACAGGCCGCCGTTGACGTAGGGGGCTCCCTTGAAAGCACCGCCGGTCGGGCGCTCGCCAGCCCGGTTGAGCCACTCGAACAGCTCGCCGAGCACGTCGTAGCTGCTCGCCCCAGGGTCGGCCTTGAGCCGCTCGGCCGCGTTCGTGAGCAGCAGCTCGGGGAACATGCCGAGGTCCTCGGCGAAGCAACACCAGGTGACCTGCAGGGTGAAGTCCCGCGCCTGCTGGGCGTCGATCCCACGGTCGGTCAGCGACACGTACATGCGGGCCACGGCATCGACCGCCCTCTCCGCCAGGTCGACCGAGTTGACCGCGAAGTTCGCACGCGTTCCGCGCAGGAAGTCGAGCGCCTCCACGCGCTCGGGAAGCTCATCCAGCATCAGGTCGATTCGCGCCGAGCCGGGCCTGTCGAGCACCGGGACGGGAAACTCGCCCGGCTCCCAGACCACGAAGCGGTCGAAGGAGCAGAGCAGCACGTACCGCGGCGCGCCGATCCCCTCCTCCGGGAAGCTCGACCGATCCCAGTAGTCGAAGGCCTGCTTCCAATGGGTTTCGGGCAGCGTCTGGGTGGTGTACTTGGACTTCATCTCGACCAGCACGTTGCCCTTCCACAGCAGGTCGGCGAAGGCGCCGCTGGGGTAGCGGTGCTCGAAGCGGACGTCGGTGTTCTGGCGCCATTGCGGGTCGTAGCAATCGAGGAGCTCACCTAGAAAGGTCTGGGCCTCCGACTTTTCGTCCCCCGCCCGCTGGGACCAGCGCGCTACGAACGCCGTCAGACGATCGCGGACCTGGGGGCGGGTGAGCCCGTCAGTCATCGGTCTTCAGCGAGTCGACCACGCGGGTGAGCGCCTCCTCGGCCTCCCGCACCGCACTCTGCACCGCGCGCGGCGCGTCCGGTTGTCCTTCGATCACGGAGACGGCCTCGGACGCTCGCATCCGCGCCTGCTCGACGGCCTCGACGAGCCGTCGCCGTGCGTCGGTGTCCATCGCTAGAAGAAGCTGCCCTGGAGGTCGTGGCGCAGGCCGCGCTGGTGCAGCCGGCGGTGGATCGAGCGCAGCTCAGCGATCACCCCCGCGGGCGCCGAGACCTTCTCGGCGATCCGAAGCGCCGCCTCGATCTGTGCCAGGACGCGCTCGGCTTGATCCTGCGCCGTGGCGGGACGCGTGGCCATGTGCCGACGGTACCGAACGCCGCGGGCGGCACGGGTGGACATGTCACCGAGCTACCTCCAACCCTGTGGCACCATCCGTGCCTCAGCAGTGCCACGAGCGGCTGATGCTCCGCTCCGCGCAGCGGATCCCGTTCCCGCTCTGCCTCGGCCAAGCGGACGACGGGCCTCGAACCCGCGACCTCAAGCTTGGGAAGCTTGCGCTCTACCAACTGAGCTACGTCCGCGCACCGGGCAATGTAGCGCCGGCGGTGACTAGGCTCGTCGGCGACTTGGACGCTCCAGCGGGCGACACCCCCGGCGAGCTGTATCCCATCGGCACGGTGGAGTCATCGCTTGCCGACCGCGCGGTCGCCCCCAAGCAGGGGCGGGAGGGCGACGCCCCGTCGGCCACGCTCGTGCTCCACCCGCGTTACGAGCCCGCCCTCGAGGGCCTCGGCCGCGGGGATCGGGTCATCGTCGTCACGTGGCTGCACCGCGCCGACCGTGAAGTGCTGCGGGTCCATCCCCGCGACGACCGCTCGAACCCCATGCGCGGGGTCTTCTCCACCCGTTCGGCGGACCGGCCCAACCCCATCGGCCTGCACGAGGTGGAGGTGGTGGCGATCGAGGGTGTGCGGGTGCAAGTCGACGCGCTCGAAGCCGTCCACGGCACCCCGATCCTGGACCTCAAGCCGGTCCTGCGCTGATCGCGTCGCGGGTGTCGATCCAGCGGATCCCCGTTCGTCTACAGGCGACCATTCCAAAAGGAGGAAGCCGATGAAGTACATGCTGCTGATCCACCAGGGTGACACCCCGGTTCCGGGGACGGACGAGTGGGAGAAACTGCCGGAGGACGACCAGAAGGCCGTCTACAGCGCCTACCAGGCCCTGAACGAGACGCCCGGATTCTCTGGCGGCGTGCAGATGCAGTCGCCCGAGACGGCGACCACCGTGCGCGTGCAGGACGGCAAGACGCTCACCACCGACGGTCCGTTCGCCGAGCTCAAGGAGGCGATCGGGGGCTATTGCTTCTTCGAGGCCGACGACCTCGACGCCGCGATCGAGCTGGCCGCGCGCATCCCGGCGGCCAGCATGGGCGGTGCGATCGAGGTGCGTCCGATCGTCGAGTGGTAGGCAACGATCCAGGCGGCCGGCCGCGCCGGTCGCCTGGAGGCTCACCCAGCCTCGAGGGGATCTTCCGCGACCAGTGGGGCTATGTGCTGGCCGCGCTGATCGGCAACCTCCGTGACTTCGACCTCGCCGAGGAGGCCGCGCAGGAGGCCTTCGCCATAGCCGCCGAGCGCTGGCCGCGCGACGGGGTTCCCGCCAAGCCCGGCAACTGGCTGGTGACCACCGCGCGCAACCGAGCCATCGACCGCATCCGCCGCGACCGCACGCTGGACGCAAAGACCCGCCTGCTCGAGCAGCCAGAGGCGACGGAGGACCCCATGGACGACACGTCGTTCCCCGACGAGCGCCTCGAGCTCGTGTTCACCTGCTGCCACCCGGCGCTCGCGACCGACGCCCAGGTCGCGCTCACGCTCCGGACCCTCGGGGGCCTGCGCACGGACGAGATCGCCCGCGCGTTCCTGGTGCCCGAGCCGACGATGGCCCAACGGCTGGTGCGCGCCAAGCGCAAGGTCAAGGCCGCGGGCATCCCGTTCCGCGTTCCCCCCGACCACCTGTTGCCCGATCGGCTCGCCGCGGTGCTGGCCGTGGTCTACCTGATCTTCAACGAGGGCTATTCGGCCCCACCCACCCGCGGCGAGCTGGCCGCAGAGGCGTTGCGGCTCGGGCGCGCGCTGGTCGAGCTGATGCCCGACGAGCCCGAGGTGCACGGCCTGCTGGCGATGATGCTGCTCACCGACGCCCGCCGCGCAGCCCGCTTTGAGGGCGGCGACGTGGTCTTGCTCGCCGACCAGGACCGCTCGCTCTGGGATGGTCTCCAGATCGCCGAGGGGCGGACGGTGCTCGATCGCGCCCTCGCCCTGCGCGGCCGCGGCTCCTACGTGCTCCAGGCCGCCATCGCCTCACTGCACGCCGACGAGCCCCGCGACTGGTCCCAGATCGCCGCCCTGTACGGCGAGCTGGCCCGGCTCACCGACTCGCCGGTGGTGGAGCTGAGCCGGGCCGTCGCGGTGGCCGAGGCCGACGGCCCCGAGGCCGGACTGGCCATCGTCGACCGACCCCTGCCGCTGGAGGACTACCTCTACCTGCACTCCACGCGCGCCGAGCTGCTTCGGCGGCTGGGGCGGGCGGCCGAGGCCCGCGAGGCCTACCACCGGGCGCTGACGCTGGTCCACGACGAGGCGGAGCGGCGCCTGCTCGAGCGGCGGCTGGACGAGCTGGACGACGGCGGCTAGGGGGACGCCGGCGCGGCAGCTCGGCGCGCTCTGACCAGCGAGGCCACGACGCCGCCGCCCAGGATCACCGCCACCCCGGCGAGCGACACGGCCGGACCGACCTTGCCGACGAGCTCACCCGTCACCATCT
Source organism: Solirubrobacterales bacterium (assembly GCA_038202855.1). Lineage (GTDB taxonomy): Bacteria > Actinomycetota > Thermoleophilia > Solirubrobacterales > Thermoleophilaceae > JAAYBF01. The sequence continues at coordinate 51,973 of JBBREO010000006.1, read as the reverse complement.
TCGCGGCGATGAACAGCAGCAGGATCGCCAGGGCGGCCTTGAGGTGGTAGAGGCGCTCGACCAGGTCGGCGACCAGGAAGAACAGCGGCCGCAGTCCGAGCAGGGCGAAGGCGTTGGCCGCGAAGACCACGTACGTGTCGGTGGTGATGGCCAGGATGGCCGGCACGGAGTCGACGGCGAAGATGATGTCCACAACCGCGATCGCCACCAGGGCGGCGCCGCCGGCCGTGAGCGACCGCTTGCCGTTCTCGCGGACCACCAGGTGCGATCCGTGCTCCTGCTCGGAGATCGGAAGGCGCCCCTTGACCCGCTCGACCAGCTTCTCCTCCCCGCCACGCTCGTGGCGTCCCTTCCACAGCCGCCAGCCCGTCCAGGCCAGCAGGGCGGCGAAGGGGATCGACAGCCAGGAGGCGTGCTCGAGCGCCGTGGCGCCGGCGAGGATGAACACCGCCCGCAGCGCGAGCGCGCCGACGATCCCGTAGGTGAGCAGCCGCGCGCGGCTGGACTCGGCGATCGCGAAGGCCTGGAAGACGATCAGGAACACGAAGACGTTGTCCAGTGACAGCGACTTCTCCACCAGGTAGCCGGCCAGGAAGCCCTCGGCCTGGCCCGGGGTGCCCGCCACCAGCAGCACCCCGGCGAACCCGAGCGATATGGCGATCCAGGCCGCGCTCCACACCGACGCGTCCCGTACCGACATCGCGCCGCGGCGACCACGAAGCAGGAGCAGGTCGACCGCCAGCAGGGCGGCCAGGGCGAGGAGCAGGGCGATCCAGGCGCCGGCCTGGCCAGAGAGCAGATCGATCATGGGATGGCGAACCTCCGCGAGTCGTCGAGACGGTCGCGAAGGTTTCTCCTTCCCCTGACGGGGCGCTGGTGCCGGGCGGGCCATATGGGCCACACCGTGCTGACGGCAGTCAGCCGAGGGATACTTCCCTTCGTAGGAGAAGACCATAGCTTGTGGGGCGTGAAGCTGGTCACCTGGAACGTCAACTCGCTGAAGGTGCGGATGCCGCGCCTGCTCGAGTTCCTCGAGATGCACGCGCCCGAAGTCGTCTGCCTGCAGGAGACCAAGAGCGAGGCCGCTGCCTTCCCGGTGCTCGAGCTGGAGGCGGCCGGGTACCAGGCGGTCCACCACTCCGCCGGCCGCTGGGCCGGCGTGGCGATACTGGCGCGCGCCGACCTGGGTATGCGGGAGGCGGGCCGGGGGCTGGCTGGCGAGCCCGGGCCGGACGAGGCGCGCTGGGTGGAGGCCGATGTCGAGGGCCTGCGCGTGATCTCCACCTACGTCATCAACGGCCGGTCGCTGGACTCGCCCATGTTCGCCGACAAGCTGCGCTTCCTCGACGCCGCCGCCGACCGGGTCGAGGAGCTGCGCGAGGCGGGGCAGAAGGTGGCGCTGGCCGGTGACTTCAACGTCACGCGCGACGACCGCGACGTCTACGACCCGCAGGCCTTCGTCGGCGGCACCCACGTGACCGAGGAGGAGCGCGCCGCGCTTGGCGCGATCACGCATCGCGGGGGGCTGGTCGATGCCTATCGCCGCCTGCACGACGGCCCCGACGACGTCCACTACACGTGGTGGGACTACCGCCAGGGGCACTTCCACCGCAAGATGGGGCTGCGTATCGACTACGTGCTGCTGTCCGATCCACCCGGCGCCTCCCTGAGCGCCTGCCACATCGAGCGCGACTTTCGCAAGGGCACCAAGCCCTCCGACCACGCGCCGCTCGTGGCCGAGTTCTGAGTACGTCGGTGCGGTGCTCGGCCGATCAACGATCGGCCTGCGCTCCTCCCGCTGGCTGCAACGGCTCGTGCGTGCGGTCGGCGACCGCTGCGACCGTCTTCGCATGTTGCGCGAGGACCGAAACGCGGGCTTTCACACCGAGGGCGCCTTGCTGTGGCGGCGTCACTGCTTCTGCGTCGGGCACCGCACTGCGCCGGCGCTGAGCTCCCGCCGGCTCGACCGGCTAGACCGGCTCCAGGCCGAGCAGCCGGTGTGCCTGCTCGAGGACGACGGCCGGTGCTGGTGGTGGTTTCGCGATCGCTTCTTCTCCGAGGCCGACGACCTGTCTCCGGCCGACGTGGCGGCGCTCGTGCTGGACCGCGAGCGCCGGCGCCGGCGCACCCTGGAGCGCGCGCACGCGGCCCTGACGGCTGAGGCGGGCCGGCCCCGGCGCGAACCGATCCCGGAGCCGGTGCGGCGCGCGGTGTGGGAGCGCGACGGCGGCCGCTGCGCAGGGTGTGGCACCGGCTTCGACCTCCAGTACGACCACGTGATCCCACACGCCCTGGGAGGGGCCAGCAGCGCGGCGAACCTGCAGCTGCTGTGCGGAAGCTGCAACCGGGCCAAGGGCGCCGGCCTCTAGAACGGGGCGGCCGCCCCCGGAGGGGCGGCCGCCGGTCCGCGCTAGTTCTTGTAGAAGCGCAGCTTGGCGCCGGTCTTGGCGATCCGCGAGGTGATCGCCTGGCCGGTGGCGCCGCTGATGCCGCTCAGGCGCCACTGCGTGCGGAAGGCCCCCTTGAGGTTCACCGTTACCCGGAAGACGCCCCGGCTGTTGGTCTGCACGTTGCGCACCGTGGTGAACGGCTTGCCCGACTGCTGGGCCTGGATGGCCACCGTCGACGCGCCGCCCGGTCGCGACTGTCCATATACCTCCACGGAGTTGGCCGAGCGCCGGGTGACCACGATCGGCATCCGGTAGGCCTCGTAGGCGGGCTTGTGCGCGCCGCCCACGAACCGCAGGCCGGAGTTGAACTGGTCCTTCTGGGGCACGTCGGTGAGCTCGTACTGGCCCACCCATTTGACCCGCGAGTCGCTGAGCAGCAGCCGGTCGGACTCGTTGATGTACTGCGCCTGCTCGGTGGGGCTCACATTGGAGACGTTGTCGGGCGGCTTGGACTGGAAGCCGAACTCGGTCACGTAGATGCCTCTACCACCGGCGATCCGCCCGCGGCGGGCGGCGCTGTCCATGAGCCGGTGCAGGCGCGGCATGTAGGCGATCGACAGCGACGTCTTGGTCCTGGTCTTGCTGCGCGGGGTGCCGTTGCCGCCCTGGTTGTAGGGGTGTATGGCGAAGCCGAGCGTGCTGATCCGCTTCACGTGGCCGGAGCAGCCCGTGGCCTTGGCCTTTGCGCCCCGGAACGCCCTGCCGCTGGAGTCCAGGCACAGCGCGGCGCGGATGAACGGAAGCGGCTGGCTGATCGCGGCGGTCTCCCCGAACAGCACCCGGCCCTTGCGAGCGGGGTCGTACTTGGCGATCGACCGGTAGCCGGCCAGGTACAGCTGGCGGTACTTGGCGGCGGCGTAGTCGATCGTGCCCGCGCCGCGGCGGCGCTCGAAGCGGGGGGTGAGCCAGCTCTTGCCGATGTTCGGCTCGTTCCAGATCGCGTAGTAGTCGGCTCTGCCCCGGTAGCGCTTGGCCACCGCCGCGGCGAAGCCCTCGAACTCCTTGACCTTGGGCTTGTAGGTGCACGGCAGGCGCCTGCACTTGCTGGGCTTCTCCGACGTGAAGTAGGGGCCCGGTCCGGTGACGGTCAACAGGGTCCGCAGGCCGTTGGCGCGGGCCAGAGCCACGAGCCGGTCGGTGGCCGACCAGTCGTAGTGGGAGGAGTTGGGGTCGCTGGTCACGAAGCCGGCGGGCTTCTTGCGGTCCTTGGGCGTGCGGTAGATCTTGTTGTAGTTGACGTTCGTGCGCAGGATGTCCACGCCGAGGTTGCGCAGCTCGGCGGAGGCGGAGTCGAGGTCCTCGCCCCGGTTGCCGAGGAACTCCGCGTCGTCCTGGAGCAGCGACAGCTGGGAGGAGCTGGCCGACGCCGCGGTGGGCGCGAGCAGTGCGAAGACGAGCGTGAGCAGCACGCTGGCGAGCAGCCGGGGGCTCTTCATGGTCGGCATGGGGTCCCTTCTATGGGTCCCGGAGGGCGGGACGAGGCTTGACGGGTCGGTGATGGTACACACGGCTCAGAGCGGGAAGTTGCGGCGTCAGCGCCGGTACAGGGGCATGGCCGCGTAGCGGTCATGCAGCGCGTACCAGGCCGGCTTCTTCACGCCGTTGTAGGTCAGGACGCCCTTGTAGTGGCGGGTGTTGCGGCCGGGCCGTCCTATCCGCACGCCGCCCAGCCAACCCGGGTTGATCTCGAACTCGCGCAGCGTCCAGTGGATCTCGCCGACCATGAACGGCAGCCGGTTGACGAGGTCGATCGTGCGCGCCACCTGGTTGGCCTGGAAGGCGTAGGTGCCGAGCGTGTCGGGCGAGAAGTTGTTCATGTCCGCGCGCCCCTCGGCGCCGAACTCCGTCATCACCAGCGCGTGGTTGGGGTAGAGGTCGTGCATCTCGCGCAGGTAGGGCTCGAGGGTGTTGAAGTCCTCGACCCACGGATACCAGCCGAAGTACTGGTTGATGCCGATGATGTCGAGGTTCTCGTAGACGAACTGCTCCTCGAAACCGGGGCGGCCCTTGATGTCCAGGGCAATGGGCAGCGTCGGGTCCAGGTCGCGGGCCTTGGCGGTGGCGTCCAGGATGTAGCGGCGCGTCCCGGCCTTGCGGTCCGGCGTGAAGCTCAGCTCGTTGGCCACGGCGTGGGTGATCACCGATGGGTGGTTGCGTCCGGCCTTGACGGTGCGCTCGAGCTGGGCAAGGGCGCGGGCGCGCTCGTTGGGGTACTGGAGGAGGTTGGCCCCGGTGTCGCGCTGCCAGATGGGCGCCTGGTTCCAGACCATGATCCCGGCCTTGTCGAACTTCTCGAGCAGCGCCTCGTTGAACACGTAGTGCTCGCGGGTCACGTTGGCCCCCGCTTCCTTGAGCTCGCGGACCATGGTGTCCATGTCGGCGTTGGTCAGCGCCGCACCGTGCCCGGGCATGTCGGAGTGCATCGATGCGCCGTGCAGGTTCAGCGGTCGGTTGTTCAGGCGCAGCTCGCCGTGCACCACCTTGACCGAGCGCAGCCCGATCTTCATCCGCTCGACCTGCTCCGCGCGGCCCTTGTAGCCCAGCGTGGCGCTGGCGCTGTAGAGCTGGGGCCGGTCGGGCGACCACAGCTTGGGCGCGGGCACGGGCATCTCGAGCCCGGTTATCCGGCGCCGGGCGCTGCGCAGGCCGGACAGCTTGAAGGTCCTGCGGGTCAGTCGGCCGGTGGGCGAGCGCAGCTTCAGCGTCAGCTTGGGCTGGGTCAGGGGCGCCTTCACACGGACGGTCACGCGGCGTCGCTTGCCGCCCCGGCGCACCACCTTCGTCTTGGTGGTGAAGCGTTGGCGCTCCTTGGGCAGCTTGGACAGAAGCCCGTCGATCTTCACCCCGGCCGTGCAGCCAGTCGCCGGGCCCTTGCAGGTCACATCGCTGAGCAGACCGAGGTCCTGGATGTTGGCCCGTCCCCGGGGCTTCATGGTCACCGGGCGCGTGATGCCACCCCAGTTCCACCACGCCTCGGGGAGCCGGGGGTCCTTGCGCGAGTCGACGGTCACGACGAGGGTGTTCGTCTTTCCGGGGCGGAGGCCGTTGGCGGGCAGCTCGAAGGGGGTGTAGGGGTCGATGCTCACCCCTAGGCGCCGTCCGTTGAGGAACGCCGTGGCGCGCCGGCGGGCCTGCTCGAAGTGGAAGGCCCAGGTGAAGCCCTTCGCCTTGGGGGCGGTGAAGCGGAGGCGGTACTGCTTGGCGGTGCCGCCGAAGAGGTTCGGGTTGGCGTCGGCGCTGAACACCGACGGCACGGACACCGGGCGCCAGTTGGGGTTGAAGGGCTCAACGGGCTCGGGCGCCGGCGCTGGATTGGCGACCTCGGACCCCTCCTGGGTCTCGTTGGGCGGGGCGGGCTGGGGCGGGGGCGGGTTGTTGACGAGGTCGCGGATCTCCCAGCCCGAGTCGAGCTTGATCGCCTTGGGCGGCGCCGCCGCGGCGGTCGCGGGCAGGCAGGCGCACACGAGCGCTGCGAGGACGGGCATGGAGATTCGGCTTGGCATCGAGGGCATGTAACCCGGCTGAAGGCCTCTGGTTGTGGGATAACGGCAGAAAGCAGACGATCAGCACACCGATGGGCGCAATGGCGCGCGGCCACGGGTAGGCGGATCCCCTGCCTCCTACACTGCATCGTGATGGATCCGTCGAAGAAGCGGAAGGCCCGTCTGATCTTGGCGCTTTCGGTCGCCGTGCTGCTGGCGGGCGCTCTGGTCTACAGCTCCTTCAGCGCCTCGACGGAGGCCAGCACGCCCTCGGACGTGATGAAGCACGGCCAGCCGGGGCGCTCCTACGAGCTCACCGGCAAGGTCGCGCAGGGCTCGGTCACGCGCCGCGGCGACCGCCTGCTGTTCTCCATCCGCGATCGCAACGGGCACGCCTCGGTGCCCGTGAGCTACGTCGGGGTGGTGCCCGATCCCTTCCGCGAGGGCCGCGAGGTGATCGTCTCGGGTCAGGTCAGGGGCAAGACCTTCCAGGCCAAGCGCGACTCGCTGGTCACCAAGTGCCCGTCCAAGTTCACCGAGGACAAGAAGAAGGCCTGATATGGCCGGGCTCGGGTCGGCCTGCCTGACGGTGGCGCTGCTGGTGGCGGTCTACGCCGCCGGCGCCTCGGTCTACGGCGCGGTTACCTCGAAACGGGCGTGGGTCGTGTCCGGCCGGCGGGCGGTGTACTGCCTGGCCGGGCTCACGATCACCGCCACCGTGGTTTTGCAGTCCGCCTTCCTTCGCTCGGACTTCTCGTTCAAGCTGGTGGCCGACGGGTCGTCGACGGACACGCCCACCTTCTACAAGGTCACCGCCATGTGGGCCACCCAGGACGGCTCCCTGCTGTTGTGGGCACTCTTGCTGTCGATCTTCTCGAGCGCGGTGCTGTTCCTCACCCGCCGCTCTCTTCGCGAGATCGCGCCCTGGGCCACCGCCGTGCTCGGAGTGGTGGCCGCCTTCTTCCTCCTGCTGATGGTCGGCTGGGAGAACCCCTTCACCACCCTGACCAACCCGCCGGCCGAGGGGGTCGGGCTCAACCCGCTGCTGCGTCACCCGGCGATGATGATCCACCCGCCGATGCTCTACACGGGCTACGTCGGCTTCTCCATCCCATTCGCCTTCGCCGTCGGCGCCCTGATCACCCGCAACACCGGCGCCGACTGGATCCGTGCCACGCGCCGCTTCGCGCTCGTGGCCTGGACCTTCCTCGGCGTGGGCATCATGCTGGGCGCGCTCTGGTCCTACACCGAGCTCGGCTGGGGCGGCTACTGGGCCTGGGACCCGGTGGAGAACGCGTCCCTGCTGCCGTGGCTGACCGGCACCGCGTTCCTGCACTCGGTGATGGTCCAGGAGAAGCGCGGCATGCTCAAGATCTGGAACGTGTCGCTGATCATGGCCACGTTCGTGCTCGCCCTGATCGGCACCTTCCTCGTCCGCTCGGGGATCCTCCAGTCGATCCACGCCTTCGGTGCCTCGACCATCGGTACCCAGTTCGTCGTGTTCATCGCGCTCGCCGTCATCGTGTCGGTCGGGCTGGTGGTGTGGCGCCTGCCCGACCTGCGCACCGACGCCAAGCTCGACTCGCTGCTCTCTCGCGAGGCCTTCTTCCTGCTGAACAACCTAGTGCTGGTGGCGCTGGCGCTGGTGGTCTTCTGGGGCACGTTCTTCCCGTTGATCTCCGAGGCGATCACCGGCACCCAGGCCAGCGTCGGGCCGCCGTGGTTCAACCGGCTGACCACGCCGCTGGCTCTGGTGCTCGTGGGCCTGGCGGCCGTGGGTCCAATGGTCGCCTGGCGGCGGGTGACGTTGTCGGGCCTGCGCCGCTCGCTGTTCTGGCCGCTGTTGTTCGCCCTCACCGCGCTGGTGGCCATCGCGCTGCTCACCAACGGGGCCGACAGCCTCCCGGCGCTGACCATGTTCGGGCTGGCGGCGCTGGTCTTCAGCGTGGTGGGACAGGAGTTCATCCGCGGCACCGCCGCCCGCCGGGCTACGAGCGGCGAGCCGCTGCCGCGGGCGCTGTCGGCGCTCGTGGGCCGCAACCGGCGCCGCTACGGGGGCTACATCGTGCACACGGGCATCGCCGTGCTCTTCCTGGGCGTGGCGGCCTCGTCGGCCTTCCACCAGCAGAAGGACGTGCGCATCTCGCCCGGCCAGAGCTTCCAGAGCGGCGACTACCACGTCACCTACGTGCGCCCCACGGCGCGCCTGGGCCTCGACCCAGGAGGCACCGGGGCGCCGATCTCCTTTGGCGCCGTGCTGCGCGTCAGGAAGGGCGACCAGGTGCGCATCCTTCACCCGGCGCGGAACTTCTACCCCACCCAGGACGCCTCAAAGGGAGCGATCGGCCGCTACTTCGAGGGCGAGGCCACGAGCGAGGTCGACGTGCGCTGGGGGCTGCGGCGCGACTTCTGGGCCGCGGTGCGCCCCGACATCAGCTCACTCGACGGGCCGATCCGCGAGGCCAACCGCAAGTTCGCCGGCGCCAACGGCGACGTGCAGGGGCTGATCATCGGGGCCATCGCCGAGCGCTACCGCAGGCACCCGCCGCCCGCGACGTTCCGGACGATCGTCTCACCGATGGTCTCCTGGATCTGGATCGGCGGCGGGATCGTCCTTCTCGGGGCCCTGTTGGCCGGCTGGCCGGCGCCCGAGGCCCGGTTGCGGCGGGTCCGCAGCCTCTACTCCGCGCGCCTGGGCAAGGAGCTGACCTCGCGCGCCTAGCGTTCCCGGGCTCCTAGGCTTCGCGGCGTGGAGTACGGCCTCGCCCTCATCTTCCTCGCCGCGGTCGTGGCCTTCGTGGTGATGCGCCCCGTGGTGCTCGGCGAGTCCGACGAGGCCGTCGGGGGCTCCGCCCGGGCGGAGCTGGAGGCGGCCAAGGAGGCCAAGTACCGCGAGATCCGCGACGCCGAGCTGGACCACCAGATGGGCAAGCTGTCCGACACCGACCACCGCGCGATCGATCGCGAGCTGCGCGCGGAGGCGATCGAGATCCTGCGTCGCCTGGACGAAGTCGAAGGCCGCTCGCCCCGGGTCTGAGGCCGCCCCCCGCTACCCTGCCTCGCGATGGAAGCGATCCTCAGCGGCCTCCAGGTGGTCCTCTCCGTGGTGCTGATAGTGCTGATCCTGCTGCACTCGGGCAAGGACACTGGTCTGTCGGGTGCCTTCGGCGTCGGCGGCGGCGCCGGTCCGCTGGGTGGCGGCTCGCTGGTGGAGCGCAACCTGAACCGCTGGACGATCGCCTTCGCCTTCCTGTTCGTGGCGAACGTAGTCGTCCTGCTCAAGCTTTAGGACGCGCCGGCCGCCGGCTTCGCCTGAGCGTCTCCGGCCTCGACCAGCATGAGAACGGCGAGTGAGGGGACGCGCGCTGTGGCGCCATCGCGACCCAGGCGGCGGGCGCTGGCCTTCTCGATGCCCTGAAGGGTGTCCGCCACCCGCTCCATCTCGGCCGCTGCGGCGGCGAAGCCCTCGTCGTCCAGGGTCAGCGGTAGCCGGCTGACGTGCGCGTCGGGTCGTTCGAAGCCGCCCTGCTCGGCGGCGTGCGCGATCTGGTCGCCGATCTGTCCGAGCACGGCGCCGATCAGCGCCCGCTTCACCATCGTGGGCGCCTTCGACCAGGCGTCGTCGGTCACGCTCGGGCGAGCGTCGAGGCTGTAGTAGTGCTCCACCGCCCCTCTGCGCGGCGTCTCCTTGACGAGCTTCACCAGGCCCAGGCCGGCGAGCTGGCGCATGTGGTAGCTCACATTGCCCAGCGGGGCCCCGAGCTCCTCGGCCAGCTCGTTGGGGCTGGCCGTGCGGTGCTCCAGGGCGCCGAGGATTCGCACCCGGAGCGGGTGGGCGAGGGCCTTGACGATTCTGGGATCGGTGACGTTGCTGAGTGGCTTCATGCCTGCGGCGCGCGGCCGTGTCCTTGCGTGTTCGGTGGGCCCAGCACCCCCTGTACTGGCCGGCCAGCCAACCATAACCCGCCGACGATCCGTTTGGTCGCCGCCGCGGGCCGTTGCGGCGACGTCTCGAGAGTGCGCCCGAGTGGACTCGAACCACCACGGCCCGTTAAGGCCACAAGGCCCTCAACCTTGCGCGTCTACCAATTCCGCCACAGGCGCGTGACCGGCCGCCGATCATAGCGCCGGCGGGCCGCGCCTTTCTTTCCGTCCGGTGCCGGGCTACTCTACGAACACATGTTCGCTGGAACGTCCCCGTCCGCCACCGGCAGAGGTGCGAAATGGCTGATCTGAACCTGACGAAGCGCCAGCAGGAGATATTCGACTTCATCAAGCGCTACTCGGCCAAGCACGGCTACCCGCCGACGGTGCGCGACATCGGCGCGGCCATCGGCCTCACCTCGTCCTCGACCGTGCACGCCCACCTCTCCAATCTCGAGAAGGTGGGGCTGCTGCGGCGCGACCCGACCAAGCCACGGGCGATCGAGCTGCTGGTGGATCGGGCCAAGCGGGCCAAGACCGCGATCGACACCGCCGCGGGCGGCGCGCTGCCCGTGGTCGGCCAGGTGGCCGCGGGCTCACCGGTGCTGGCGGAGGAGAACATCGAGGAGTACGTCCAGATCCCGGACCTGGCAGGCGGCGACGAGGGCGAGTTCATCCTCTCGGTCACCGGCGACTCGATGATCAAGGCGGGCATCCACGACGGCGACCACGTGGTCGTGCACTCCCAGGACACCGCCACCAACGGGGACATCGTGGTGGCGCTGGTGGGCGACTCCGAGGCCACGGTCAAGCGCTTCTTCCGCGAGACGAACCACATCCGGCTGCAGCCGGAGAACGACCTGCTCGAGCCGATCCTCAGCGACGAGGTCACCGTGCTCGGCCGGGTGGTGGGGGTCCTGAGGAGGGTCTCGTGAGCCCGGCAGTCGCACAGCGACCGCCGCTCTTCAGGGAGCCGTTCCGGACGCCGCGCTCCGATGGCGGCAGGCCGACGACGATCGGGCAGAAGCTCGATCGCGTATGGGAGGGCCTGGCCGTCGTCGGAGTCGCGGAGTGCCCGCTGTGTCAGGAGCGGATGACGGCCACGGCCACGGGCGCGAAGTGCGAGAGCTGCGGCGCGCGCCTGTCCTAGGCAGCACGCCGTATCCGGCCTACACTCGAACGTTGCTGGCTGGACGGCCGCGGGCGGGAGAGAAAACCCGTTCGAGGAAAGTCCGGACACCGAAGGGCATGGTGGTCGGGAAAGCCGACCCGGGGAAACCCGCGGGAAAGTGCAACAGAAATGACACCGCCTACGTGACGGAGCCGCACGTGCGTTCCGCCGCCGGCAAGGTTGAAATGGTGCGGTAAGAGCGCACCGGCGTCGTGGTGACACGGCGGCCAGGCAAACCCCACCAGGTGCAAGGCCAAGCAGGGACGTCGACGCTGCCCGCCGAGTCCCAGGTAGGCCGCAGGCCGCGAAGGCCGTCCCGTACTGCCCTGCAAGGGGCGGACCGGGCAGATGGATGGTCGTCCACGACAGGATCCGGCTTACAGGCCAGCTAAACGGAGGGCCCCGAGTCGGGGCCCTCCGCAGTTGGGGCCGCCCGCCTTTGAACGCCGGCCTAGCCGGGTAGGTCGCCGTCGATGCCCCAGGCGATCGACTCCGGAGTGGCGCTCACGTGGATCGAGCGCATCGCCGGCGACCGGCGCGAGCGAACGCGCGACGAGGTGGCGATCGAGGAGCCGCTCGAGATCCGCGTGGACGGCAGGGCGCTGGCCGTGACGATGCGCACGCCGGGGCAGGACGAGGAGCTGGCGGTGGGCTTCCTGCTCGGCGAGGGGCTGATCGGCTCCGCCCTCGACGTGGGCCAGGTCGGGCCCGCCGAGGAGCTCGAGGCCAACGTGGTCGACGTCGCGACGCGAAATGGCCTGCGCCGCGACCCGTTCGACGAGCGCCGCTTCCACATGACCTCTTCGTGCGGGATCTGCGGCAAGGGCGCCCTGGAGCAGGTGAGGGCGGAGGCCCCGTCGAGCCCGGCCGAGCGGCCGCGGCTGCGCGCCACCGAGGTCCTTCAGCTGCCCGCCCGAGCGCGCGCCGCCCAGAAGGCCTTCGACCGCACCGGAGCCATCCACGCCACCGGCCTGTTCGCGGCCGACGGGCGCCTCCTTGCGCTGCGCGAGGACGTCGGGCGCCACAACGCGATGGACAAGGCGATCGGGGCGCTGCTGCTCTCGGACGAGCCGTCCGCGCTGGCGGGAGCCGTGGCCTGCCTCAGCGGGCGGATCGGCTTCGAGCTGGTGCAGAAGGCCGTGATGGCGGGCCTCGGAGCGATCGTGGCCGTCGGCGCGCCCACGTCGCTCGCCGTGGCGCTGGCCGAGGAGCACGGCCTGCTCATGTGCGGCTTCGTGCGCGAGGGCTCCTTTAACGTCTACGTGGGCGCCGACCGCCTCGCCGTTGAATAGCATCCGTCGGGCATGACGATCATCGTCTTTCTGCTCCCGTTCCTGCTCCTCGGAGCGGCGGTCGTGTTCATCGCCTTCTCGGGTGGCCCGGGCAAGGCCCGCGAGGCCTACCTCACGCGCGGAAGCGTGGGCTTCAAGCTCGGGGTACCGCTCGCCTTCCTGGTGCTGGGCGTTGGGGTGCCGGCCCTCGTCCTGGCCAACCGGGGCGAGGCGGAAGGGGGGACGGGCTCCCTGCGGAGCACCTCCCTGACGTCGCAGGAGCGCGAGGGCAAGCAGCTCTTCCGCGAGCGCTGCTGGAGTTGCCATTCGCTCGCGGCCATCAACGCCCGCGGCGTGACCGGCCCCAACCTGGACCGGATCGGCGAGGTGACTCCGAAGCGGGTGCGCAACGCCATCCGCATCGGCGGCACGGGCGACAAGCGGATGCCCGCCGGCCTGCTCGACGGACCCGACGCCGAGCACGTGGCGCAGTACGTCGCCAAGGTCGCCGGGCGCTAGCCCGCTGCCTCGGCCGGCGCCCTGGTTCGCGCCGATTCCCCTGATACAGTGCCCGCCGTTCCCAGCCAGCTCCTCCAGCGCGAGCCCTCCAGCCAGCCCAGCAGGCATCAAGAAAGGGAGCCAATGCCAGAAGCCGCCGGTGCCCGCCCAGCGCGGGACGACGAGTATCAGCAGTCTCCGAAGCGCCATCTCCATGCCGTGCCCGAAGGCCGCCGGACGGTGAAGATCACCGGCCAGCCCGTGCGTGCGCGCCCCCGTCGCTCGTCTGCTGCCGCCCAGATCCAGGCGCGGCCCGACCGGATCGTGCTGTGGGCCTTCCTGCTCGGTCTCTTCCTCGTGTTCATGGCCGTCGCCACGGCCAACGCCGCCACCCTCTGACTCGGCCTCACCGACCGCCGGTCGCAGGCATCCGCCTGCCCAGGCACGCGCGTATGAGGGTCAGGTGGCAAATGCCCTGACCCGGGTATCGCCACCACCCGGCGCGTAAACTTACGGTCAGTAAGCACGACCAGAAGGAAGCGGTCCAATGAAGACCAAGGAGAGCAGGTTCTGTGTCCACGACGACCTGACCGCGCCCGAGCGCAGCCTGCCCGTACTGAAGGGCGCGCTGGCCGCCGGCGGACAGCTGTCGAACATCGTCGGCGTCCTGGCCGGCTCCCCGGCTGCCCTGCGCGCCTACGCGCGGATGCGGTCCGAGCTGCGCAACGGAACCCTGTCGCTGGCCACCCAGCAGCGGATCGGCCTGGCCGTGGCCCAGCACCAGGGCAGCGACTACGCGCTGGCCACGCTCCAGCGCACCAGTCGCGAGGCGGGGCTGGGCATCGACGAGGTGGCGCTCGCGCGCGAGTTCGACTCCCACGACGAGCGCGAAGCCAAGCTGCTGCGCTACGTCAAGGTTTTGCTGGAGAGCGACGGCAGCCCGCCGCTGCACGTCCACGAGGAGGCACGCGAGGCGGGCTGGGCCGACGAGCAGGTGCTCGAGGCGATCTCCCACGTGGCGCTGAACTCCTTCGCGAACCTGGTCACCAGGGCCGGGGACGTGCCCAAGGACGGCTCCGGCGAGGAGTCGCGGTTGCTCCAGGCCGCCTAGCGGGAGCGCAGCCTCGGTCGTCTCGTGAAGTGTCCTTTACAGTTGGGGCTATGCCCGCGGGGAGTGAAGCGGTAGCCCAGGCGCAGACCGAAGTGGCCGATGACCGGCCGCCCTGCTGCTCCCTCTACCACCGCGCCGTCGAGCTGGTGGGCAAGCGCTGGACCGGCGCCATCCTGCTCGTCCTGCTCGATGGCCCGTTGCGCTTCTCCGAGATCCGCCACCTGGTGCCCGACCTCTCCGACCGCCTCCTCTCCGAGCGGCTGAAGGAGCTCGAGGCCGAGCAGATCGTGATCCGCAAGGCCGACGAGTCGGGCTGCAAGGTCTACGAGCTGACGTCCAAGGGCCAGGCGCTGGAGCCCGCGGTGCGCGCCCTCAAGTCGTGGGCGCACGACTACCGGTAGCCCGCGCCGTTTCGCTATAGCCTGCGCGCTTCCCCGCCGTTCAATCACGAACGTCGACAGAAGGAAGACCGCGATGGCCGACCAGCCCACCAGTGCCGACGACGTCCGAGCGCTCGTTCAAGAGCGCGACATCCGCTTCATCCGGCTCTGGTTCACCGACATCCTGGGCCAGCTGAAGTCGTTCTCCATCAACTCCGCCGAGCTGGAGGACGCCTTCGAGGGCGGCATGGGCTTCGACGGCTCCTCGATCACCGGCTTCAACGCGATCGAGGAGTCGGACATGATCGCCATGCCCGACGTCTCGACCTTCCGGGCGCTGCCCTGGCGCCCGGACGAGTCCGGGGTGGCGCGCATGTTCTGCGACGTCCTCACGCCGAACCGCGAGCCCTACGAGGGCGACCCACGCCACGTCCTGCGTCGCGCGCTGGCTCGGGCGGAGGACATGGGCTTTGACACCTTCAACGTGGGGCCCGAGCTCGAGTACTTCTACTTCCGCAACGCGCGTCCCGAGTCGGGGCTGCCCGAGATCCTGGACGAGGGCGGCTACTTCGACCTGACCACGCTGGACGCCGGCTCCGACGTGCGCCGCGAGACCGTCCTCGCCCTCGAGGAGCTGGGCATGCACGTGGAGTACTCCCACCACGAGGTCGGCCCCTCCCAGCACGAGATCGACATGCGCTACGCGCCGGCCCTGAAGATGGCCGACGACTGCATGACCTACCGGATCACCGTGAAGGAGTACGCCATGAAGTACGGATGGCACGCGACCTTCATGCCCAAGCCGCTGTTCGGCGAGAACGGGTCCGGCATGCACACCCACATGTCGCTGTTCAAGGACGGCGCCAACGCCTTCTACGACGCCGACGACCAGTACTACCTCTCGGGCACCGGCAAGGCCTTCATCGCCGGCCAGCTGCGCCACGCCCGCGAGATGAGCTCCGTGTTCGCCCAGTGGGTCAACTCCTACAAGCGGCTGGTGCCGGGCTACGAGGCTCCGGTGTACAGCGCCTGGTCGCGGCGCAACCGCTCGGCGCTGGTCCGCGTGCCGCTCTACCACCCCGGCAAGGAGCAGGCCACGCGCATGGAGCTGCGCTGCCCCGACCCCGCGTGCAATCCCTACCTGACCTTCGCCATCCTGCTGTCGGCCGGGCTGGAGGGGATCGAGAAGGGCTACGAGCTGCCCGAGCCGATGGAGAAGAACCTCTACCACCTGTCGCCCGACGAGCGCCGGCGGCTGGGCATCGAGCAGCTGCCCGAGACGCTGGGCGAGGCGATCGAGCTGACCTCGGAGTCCGAGCTGGTCCTGCGCACCTTCGGCGAGCACATCTTCAACCGCTTCATCGAGATCAAGCGGCAGGAGTGGGAGGACTACCGGGTGCAGGTCACCCAGTGGGAGCTCGACCGCTACATGTCCATTCTCTGAACCTTCACTTCGAGGGACCCATCCGAGGTACGCTGGCCCGCGGTGGGCGACGTTGACCTGAGCAGGCGGGATTTCCTGGAGCGGACGGCGTACGCGGCCGGTCTCGCGGGCATGGCCGCCGCGCTGCCCGCCAGCACGCTGCTCTACGAGGCGGCCGACGCCGAGGCCCGGCGCGCGCGGCTGCCCAGCCCGCGCAACGTCGAGATCGACCACTTCGTGATCCTGATGATGGAGAACCGGTCCTTCGACCACTACATGGGCTGGATCCCCGGCGCCGACGGCATCCAGAAGCAGGCCTTTCGCAACCCCCAGGGCCAGAGCGTCCCCACGCGACCGGCCGACGATCTGGGCACCGCCCGCTGGCAGGGCTGCGGCCATCCCGATCCCGGCCATGGCTGGAAGGCGGGCCGTGCCCAGCTGCGCAACGGGTTCATCGGCGAGGGAAGCGGCAACGACGAGTTCGCCCTCAGCTACTACAACCAGGGCCAGCTGCCCTTCATCCACGACGCGGCACGCAAGTACACGATGTACGACCGCTACTTCTGCTCGCTGCTGGGGCCGACGTTCCCCAACCGCTACTACAAGTGGGCGGCCACGTCGGCGGGCAAGACGTCGAACATCGACCAGGTCGACGTGAACCAGGGCGGCAACCAGTTCGAGACGATCTTTGACCGGGCGATCTCGCGCGGACAGAGCGCGCGCTACTACTACTCGGACCAGCCCTTCGCCGCCGTCTACGGCCCGCGTGGCTTCGCCTGGTCCAACCCGATCCAGCGCTACTACACCGACTGCGCGGCCGGGACGCTGCCCAACATCTCGATCGTCGACCCGCCCTTCCGCGACGGCGGTGGCGGCGACGGCGTATCCGCCGACGACCACCCGCTGGGCGACGTGCGCCTGGGCCAGGCCTTCATGGCCGACGTGGTCAACGCCTTCGTCAGCTCACCCAACTACCGCCGCGGGGCGCTGTTCGTGGTCTACGACGAGTGGGGCGGCTTCTTCGACCACGTCCGCCCGCCTCGGGTACCGGACAAGCGCTCCACGCGCAACCTGGACACCGACTTCGGCCAGATGGGCTTTCGCATCCCCTCCGTCGCGATCTCGCCCTACACCCGCGGGGCGAAGAAGAACCGGCCCGCCTACCGCGTCGACCACGGCGTCTACGGGCACGAGTCGATCCTCAAGCTGATCTCGCACCGCTTCGGCCTCGGGCACCTGACCCGGCGCCACCGCTACGCGCGCAACATCGGCCACTCCTTCGACTGGGCCAACCCCGACTTCGACCCGCCGGGCCTGCCCGACCCGCCCCAGGTGGCCTCCCAGCCGTGCTCGGCCGGCGGCGGAAGCATCTTCGATCCACAGGCCGCCCACACCAGCGACCTGGACGGATTGCGCACGCTGTCCGACCGGTTCGGCTACCGCACCTACAGCGGCAACGCGCACGAGATCTTCACCAAGCCCGATTCGGTCACGCGGGCGTACAAGAAGAAGCGCTAGCGCGAAAGGCCCGGCGGCCCGCTCAGGCCTCGGGGGGGTCGGGCGGCCCGACCACGTTCTCGCAGTCCACCACGCCGTCCTCCACGGAGTCGACCAGCACTGTGTCCTCGCCCGGCCCGCAGTCGATCGAGTCGCCGTCGCCGTCGCGGGCGTCGATGCGATCGTTGCCCGCTCCGCCGAAGATCTCGTCCTCGCCGCGGCCGCCGGTCATGTTGTCGTTGCCGTCGCCGCCGTCGATGCGGTCGTTGCCCACATCGCCGCGCAGCCGGTCGTTGCCGGCCTGGCCGAAGAGGTCGTCCCCGGCGGTGGAGCCCTTGCCCGCGGGACCGGCGAACAGGGAGTCGTTGCCGCTGCCGCCGAACAGGTCGTCGTTGCCGCTGCCCGCGGCGAGGCGGTCGTTGCCCGAGTCGCCGTAGGCGCGGTCGTCGCCGGAGTCGGCTGTCAGCCGATCCCTGCCGCGGCCGCCGCGCAGCACGTCGTTGCCGCTGCGCCCGCGGACGCGATCGTTGCCCGACCCTCCGGCCATCCGGTCCGCCGCGGTGCCGCCGTCCAGTCGATCCGAGCCCGAGCCGCCGTCGATCCGGTCGCGGCCGGGACCGCCCTTGACCCGGTCCCTGCCGGCCTGCCCCAACAGCCGGTCGTTGCCCCGGCCGCCGAAGACGCGGTCCTTGCCGCCGCGGGCCCGTACCCGGTCGTTGCCCGAGCCGGCGGTGATCACGTCGGCCCCCTTGGTGCCGTTGATCCGGTCGCCGTGCCTGGTCCCGGTCAGGGTGGCGGCCGCAGCGGGCGCGGCAAGCGCCAGCGCGGCCAGGAGGATCAGCCAGGGCAGCCGGGCGGCGGCGAGGGCGCGCATCGGGGCCAGCCTAATGCGCGGCGGGCGTCCGGTGTTGCGGTTCGGTTGCCTTCAGCCCTCGAGCAGGGCCGCCAGCTCGTCGGCACCGGTGACCGGCGCCCGGCAGGCGAAGCGCTCGCACACGTAGGCGGCCGGGTGACCGCCCACCGGCGCGCGGTCCTGGAGCAGCGGCACGCCGTCGGGTTCGCCACCGGCCAGCACCAGGTGGGGACGCAGACGCGATCGGACCACTCGGGCCAGCTCCTCGAGTGGCTCGCCGGCCAGCGCCACCTCGCGGGTGGGGGAGAGGTGGAAGTCGATCGCCTGGAGCAGATGCGCGAAGGCCTGGGGGTGACGTGCGGCCAACGGGTGCAGCAGCGCGAGCACGCCCAGCGCGCGCTCCTCGTAGGAGTACTCGCCCGTCAAGGCGGCCAGGCGCAACAGGCCAAGCGCGGCCGAGGAGTTGCCCGAGGGAATCGGGTGGTCCTCCAGGTCCTTGCGTCGCGCCAGCAGCGGCTCGTGGTCCGAGGAGGTCTCGAAGAAGCCGCCGCGGTCGGGGTCGGCGAAGCGCTCGATCATCGTGTCGGCCAGCGCTCGTGCCTCGGAGAACCAGCGCGGCTCGAACGAGGACTCGTACAGGGTCAGTAGCGCCTCGAGCAGGAAGGCGTGGTCCTCCAGGTAGGCGTTCAGCTTGGCCTGGCCGTCCTTGTAGGTCCGTAGCAGCCGTCCCTCCCCGTCGCGCAGCTCGCCCAGCACGAAGCCGGCCGCGCCCCGGGCGGCGTCCAGGAAGTCAGCGCGCTCGAGCACCGCGCCGGCCTCGGCCAGAGCGGAGATGGCCAGGGCGTTCCAGGAGCACAGGCGCTTGTCGTCCAGCCCGGGCCACACCCGCAGCGCGCGCGCGTCGTAGAGGCGGCGGCGGATATCGGCCAGGTTGGCGGGCTCTTCGAGACCGCGCGTGAGGATCGTGCGGCCCTCGAAGTTGCCGCCGGGCCTCACGCCGAAGTAGTCGGCAGCGACGGCCGCATCGTCGGGTCCGAGCACCTCGCGCAGCTGCTCCGGGGTCCACAGGTAGAACCGCCCCTCCTCGCCCTCGGAGTCGGCGTCCAGCGCCGAGAAGAAGCCGCCCTCGGGACCGCGCATCTCGCGCAGCATCCACTCGAGGGTCTCCTCGGCCACGCGCCGCAGCAGCTCGTCGCCGCTCACCAGCCATCCGTGCAGGTATGCGCGGGCCAGCAGGGCGTTGTCGTAGAGCATCTTCTCGAAGTGGGGGACCAGCCAACGGTCGTCCACCGAGTAGCGGGCGAAGCCACCGCCGGCCAGGTCGTACATGCCGCCGGAGGCCATCGCACGCAGCGTGTGGATGCTCATCTCGGCCTCCCCCCGCGCGAGCAGGAACTCGATCGCCGAGGCGGGCGGGAACTTCGGCGCCCCGCCGAAGCCGCCGTTCACGGAGTCGTACATCTCGCCGAGTCGGCGGACGGCGGCGTCGGGCAGTCCCGGATCCAGCTCGTCGCCCGAGGGCTCGAGCGCGGCCCCGCCCCGCAGCCGCTCGGACACCCGGTCGGCGGTGGCGCGGATCTCGTCGGCCCGCTCGCGCCAGGCGCTCGCGACCGCCTCCAGTACGGCGGGCCACGACGGCATGCCCTGGCGCTCCTGCGGCGGGAAGTAGGTGCCGGCGTAGTAGGGCACCTGCTCGGGGGTGAGGAACACGTTCAGCGGCCAGCCCCCGCCGCCGGTCATGGCCTGGCAGGCCTCCATGTAGATCGAGTCGAGGTCGGGGCGCTCCTCGCGGTCGAGCTTGATGCAGACGAAGTCGTCGTTCATCAGCTGCGCGATCTGCTCGTCCTCGAAGGACTCGCGCTCCATCACGTGGCACCAGTGGCAGGCCGAGTAGCCGATCGAGAGCAGGATCGGCACGTCGCGACGCTTGGACTCGGCCAGCGCCTCCTCGCCCCAGGGACGCCAGTCGACCGGGTTGTCCTTGTGCTGCAGCAGGTAGGGCGAGGTCTCGTCGGCGAGGCGGTTGGCCATGGCCCAGAGGCTAGCCCGGCGAGTCGGTGCCCCGGTCGCGCAGCTCGGCGCGCCTGATCTTGCCGCTCGGCGTCTTTGGCAGCGCGTCGGCGAACTCCACGATCCGCGGGTACTTGTAGGGCGCGGTCTGGGCCTTCACGTGGTCCTGGAGCTCGCGGGCCAGCTCCTCGCCGGGCTCGTGCCCCTCGCGCAGCACCACCACGGCACGCACGACCTGGCCGCGCTCCTCGTCGGGGGCCGCCACGGCCGCGGCCTCGGCCACCGCCGGGTGTCCGACCAGCGCGGACTCCACCTCGAAGGGCCCGATCCGGTAGCCCGCGGAGATGATCACGTCGTCGGTGCGGCCCTCGAACCACAGGTAGCCTTCCTCGTCCTGGCTGACCCGGTCACCCGTGTGCCAGGTCCCCTGCGGGCCGTCGAGGAAGAAGGTGGGGACCGTGTCCGGGTCGGCGCACAGCTCGCCCTCCTCGATCCACAACTCAAAGCCCGGAAGAGGGCGGCCCATGGACCCGGGGCGCACCGGCTCCCCGATCGGCATTCCGGTGAGCGCGCCGGTCTCGGTCTGGCCGTACCCGTCGTGCACCGCCACACCTACCCGCTCCTGCCACACACGCACGATCTCGGGGTTCAGCGGCTCGCCCGCCGCCACCGCGTGGCGCAGCGAGGGGAGCGGGCGCAGCTCGGTGCGCTTGGCCATCACCCGGTACTCGGTGGGCGCCATGCAGAGCACGTTCACCTGCTCTCGCTCGATCAGGTCAAGGCGCTCGGCCGGATCGAAGCGGGCATCGTGGAGCAACGCCGTCGCTCCGCACAGCCAGGGGGCGATGAAGGAGTTGCGCGCCGACTTGGACCAGCCGCTGGCCGCGGTGCACCAGGCCAGGTCGCCGGGCCGGGCACCGAACCAGTGCTCGGCCTGCACGCGTTGGCCGGGCAGGTAGGACTGACCGTGGCGGATCGGCTTGGGCTTGCCCGAGGTGCCCGAGGTGAAGACGATCAGCGCGGGATCACGCGGATCGAGGTCCGCCGCGGGCAGGGGAGGGGACTCGAACAGGCCCCCGTCGGGCGCCAGGAGCAGAGGCCCGTCGAAGCCGGCTGCGCGCACGGTGTCCGCGTTTCGCTCGTCGGCCACCACCACCGCCGGCGGCACCGCCTCCATCCGGGCGCGCAGGTCCGCCGGACGTAGCTGCTCGGTGCAGGGCAGCGCCACGGCTCCCATCCGAAAGCACGCCACCAGCGAGTACACCCACTCGGGCCGGTTGCCGATCACCGTCATCACCACCGTCCGCGGTCCGGCTCCGTGGGCGCGCAGCGTGCCGGCCAGCCGCGCCGAGCGGTCGGCCACCTCCGCGAACGTGACCGCCCGCCGCACCCCGCCCGAGTCGATCGCCAAGAGGGCGAGGCGACCGCCGTCGGCGGCATCCACGACGTCGCGGGCGAAGTTCAAGGCCGGCGGCACGAGACGCGGAACACGGGCCGATTCTCCCGCACTCCACGGTGGCGACGGTTTACGGCCCTTATGCAGTTTGTGACGAAGTAGGGGGGATTTACGGGGGACGGGACGAAATCGGTCAGAGACATCTGCTAGCTTCGCGCCACGCCGAATGCACGAAGTCGTGCAGCGGGGGAACCAAGTTATTGGGGCGAATCTCCTCGAGGGGAGAAGCGCAAGCTCTTTCAGCGCGAGCCCGACAGCTAACCCCGTAGGCGTACGAAAGAGTTTTGGCCTACCGCCCCCTACATCGATCCCTGCTGTGCGTCTGCGCGCTAGTTTGCGTGCTCGGCGCCCTCTTTGCGACCCCTGCGTTCGCGGCCGATAGCGGCGGTGCCCAGTACGTCCCGCCGCCGCCCCCGGCCAAGCGCGCCAAGATCGTCAGCGGCCAGGCCATCCCGCCCGCCGCCGCGCCGGCCAACGTCAAGAAGGCGATCGCCGCGGCGAACCTCATCATCTCCAAGCCCTACCTCTGGGGCGGCGGCCACAAGCCCTACGCCCCGTCGTCCAGCTCGTCGAGCACCCCGGTGCTGGACAAGGGCTACGACTGTTCGGGCGCCATAAGCCTGGCCCTGTACGGCGGCCGGCTGATCAGGAGCCCGCTTGACTCGAGCTCCTTCATGAGCTGGGGGCTCGCGGGCAAAGGACGCTGGGTCACGGTCTACACCAACCCCGGTCACGCCTACATCGTGATCGCCGGCCTGCGCTTCGACACCAGCGCGGGCGACCGCGCCGCTCCCGAGGAGCGCGCGTCCGGTCGCGGGCCGCGCTGGCGCAAGTACTCGCGCAAGCCGATGGGCTTCCAGGCCCGGCACCCCAAGAACCTCTAGGCCGCGCGCTAGTCCGCGGCCCGGTGCCTCCCGTATCCTGGGAGACCCTTCGCAAGCCGCGAGTCAACCGACTTAGGAGTCCCCTCCCGCCATGGCCGTAGCTACCCCCGCGAGCGACATGACCGACGAGCAGAAGGCGATCACCGACATGGTGCGCCAGTTCGCCGACGAGCAGATCCTTCCCAACGCCGAGCACTACGACCACGAGGACGAGTTTCCCGAGCCGATCGTGGAGCAGATGAAGGAGCTCGGGCTCTTCGGCGTGACCATCCCCGAGGAGTACGGAGGGATGGGCCTCGACCTCACCACCTACGTGATGATCGTCGAGGAGCTCTCGCGCGGCTGGATCTCGATCTCCGGGATCATCAACACCCACTTCATCGGCTCCTACCTGCTCATGAAGTACGGCTCCGACGAGCAGAAGCAGAAGTACCTCCCCCGGATGGCCACGGGAGAGATCCGGGCGGCCTTCTCGCTGTCCGAGCCCGAGCTGGGCTCCGACGTCCAGGCCATCAAGACCCAGGCCAAGAAGCTCGACGACGGCTTCTGGGAGATCAACGGCCAGAAGATGTGGGTGACCAACGGGCTGCGGTCCGCGCTGGTGTTCACCCTGGTCAAGACCGACCCGGACGCCGAGAAGCGCCACAAGGGCATGACGTGCTTCATCGCCGAGAAGGAGCCCGGCGAGCACGAGAACACCGGCGAGTACGCCGGCTTCACCGTGCCCCCGCAGCTCAAGAAGATGGGCTACAAGGGCGTGGAGTCCACCGAGTTGGTCTTCGACGGCTACCGCTGCCCGGCCGAGAACATCCTCGGGGGCGAGGAGGCGGGCCTGAACAAGGGCTTCGCTCAGATGATGGACGCGCTCGAGGTGGGCCGCGTGAACGTGGCCGCCCGTGGCGTGGGCATCGCCAAGCGCGCGCTGGAGCTCGCCTTGCGCTACTCGCAGGAGCGCAAGACCTTCGGCGTCCAGATCGCCGACCACCAGGCGATCCAGTTCAAGCTCGCCGACATGGCCACCCAGGCAGAGGCCGCGCAGCTGCTCACGCGCCAGGCCGCCCGGCTCAAGGACGCGGGCGAGCGCTCGGACCTCGAGGCCGGCATGGCCAAGCTGTTCGCCTCCGAGGCGGGCCGCTTCTGCGTGGAGGAGTCCTTCCGCATCCACGGCGGCTACGGCTACTCGAAGGAGTACGAGATCGAGCGCCTGTACCGCGACGCGCCCCTGCTGCTGATCGGCGAGGGCACCTCCGAGATCCAGCGCATGGTGATCGGCAAGAAGCTGCTGCAGCGGCACAAGCTGTAGCCGCCCGGCGGCGCGGGCAACTAGTGTTGCTCGTGTGTCCGCCGCCGATACCAAGACCGCCATCGGCGGGGCCATAGAGCGGCTCAGCGCCGAGGTGCCCGCCCTGCGCCAGCTCAAGCTGGTGATGCGCCTACAGCTCGAGGCGCGCGGGGGCGACGCCCCGATCTGGCGCGTCGAGGTACCGGGTCCCAAGATCGACCGCGATCCCGCCGGCGACGCCCGCATCGACGTGGTCGTCCAGCGCCAGCAGTTCAACGCGTTGGCCGAGGAAGGCACGCTGCGCGACTGGGCGCGGGCCTACGAGAAGGGCTACGTGAAGGTGAGCGGCGACTCGGGGATCATCAAGTTGCTGGGCAGCGTGCTGGCCAAGCAGCTGTCGCGAACGCGGAGCTAGCCGCCCGGCTGGTCTCGCGGGCACCAGTACGTGGTGCGGCCGCCGACGGTCTCGCGTCGCAGGGTGGTTCCGCAGCGGGGACAGGTGCCACCGCGGACCCGGTAGGGAATGAGCTCGCCGGTGTGTACGCCGCCGCGCGTGATCGCCCGTCGCGTGGCCGCCCGGAGCGCGCGGCGTAGGTCGTCGAGCTGATCCTCGCGCAGCTCGCCCGCGGGAAGCAGAGGGGAGAGGCCGGCGCGCCACAGGGTCTCGTCGGCCAGCAGGTTGCCCACGCCGGCGATCACCGACTGGTCCATGATCCTCGCCTTCAGCGGTGCGTGGCCGCGCCCGACGCGCGCGCGGAAGTCCGCACGCGAGACCTCGGCGGCGTCGGGACCCAGCCGCGAGAGGTCGGGGTCGAGCACCACGCGCCCCAGGCGTCGCTTGTCGTGCAGGGCCATCCGGCCGCCGTCGGCGAACTCGAGCGCGAACCGGTCCCAGTGGTTGGGCGCCGGCTCGGCGTCCACGTCGATGCGACCCGCCATCCCGAGGTGGAGGCCCAGCACCGGACCGCGATCGGTCTCCACCCACATGGCCTTGCCGCGGCGGTGGGCCTCGGTGAGGGTCGCGCCGGTGAGGGCGTCGGCGATCTCGCCCGGGGCGTGAGGGCGACAGACCCAGGAGTCGGAGTCATCCACCCGGGCGATCCGACGGCCGAGGACGGTCGTTTCGATGACGGCGCGCGCTCGCTCCGCCTCCGGCAGCTCAGGCATCCGCCGACTTCGACCGGTCGAGGCTCAAGGACTCGATGGACGCGATCGAAGGGGCTCGCATGTCCGCACAACCGGCCGCACCGCCCGGCCCCTCCGAAGTCACGTACCTCGACCGGCTCCGCGAGGAGCGACACCCCGGCCCCGACGGCGCGGCGTCCCTGCGCCGGGAGCTGGCTACCGAGCGCGAGGCGAACAAGGCGCTTCTGGCCGCCCTCATGGAGATGGACGCCAAGGTCGCGACCGAGCGCAGCGCGAGCAAGGCGGTGGTCTCGGCGATCGGCGAACTGGAACGGCAGCTGGTCACCGAGCGAGAGAACGCCGCCCGGTGGCGCCGGCGCGCCAGCGAGGCCGAACTCTTCCTGATCGCCAACGCGCCCAAGGGGCAGTTCACCGGCTCGTGGTACCGCCGCCTGCGGTTGCGCCTCCGTTGAGCTGAGCGCCGGTCAGCGCTCGAGCGTGGCGCCGTCGTCGTAGAGCTTCACGACCTTGACCGCGCCGGGCGGCGCGGCCTCCACGCACAGTCCGCACAGGATGCACTCGTCCAGGTTGCGCTCCACGATGTCGACGCCCTCGGTGGTGGCCGCGTAGATGTCGACCGGGCAGGCGTCGGAGAGCTTCTGGGCCAGCTCGACGTCGTGCCGGGCCTCGGCGCTGACCTCCACGTCGATGAACACGGCGGGCATCAGGCCAGCTTCTCCTTGACCGCGTCGGGAATCTGGTCGATCCGCTCGACCACGGGGATGCCGGCGGCCTGGAGGCGGGCGATCTTCTCGGTGGCCGAGTCCTCCTTGCCCTCCACGATCGTTCCCGCGTGGCCGAAGGACATGCCCTGCATCTCGTCGTCGTCCATGAACCGCCCGGCCATGAAGGCCACGATCGGCAGCCTGGAGTCGTTCTCGGCCACCCACTCGGCCAGCTGGGCCTCCATCCGCCCGCCGGGCTCGGTGTAGATGACGATCGCCTCGGTCTGCTCGTCGGCCTCGAAGAAGGGCATCAGCTCCGCGTAGGTGGAGCCGATGATGGCGTCGCCGCCGATCGAGACGGCGGTGGACACGCCCAGGCCCGCGGCGGTCAGCGTGGAGGAGATCTCGGTGGTCATGCCGCCCGAGCGGCTCATCACGCCGACCGAGCCGGGTTGGTAGGCCTGCTGGGCGTTCTTGGCCGGGCCGCCGATGCCGCCCATCTTGGCCACGCCCGGCACGATCAGGCCCAGGCAATTGGGGCCGATGATGCGGGCGCCGTGCTTGTCGGCCAACTCCACCATCTCGGCTACGTCGCGGCGGGGAATCCGCTCGGTCACGATCACGACTGTCTTGATGCCGTTCTCCAGTGCCTCGAACACGGCGTCCTTGGTGAAGGCGGGGGGGACGGTGACCACCGACCCGTCGGGGGCCGTGCCGCCGTTGTGCTCCACCACCTGGGCGACGGTGTCGAACACGGGCACGCCGTGCACCTCACGGCCCTTGCGGCCCGGGGTGACGCCGCCCACGATCTTGGAGCCGTAGTCCAGGCACTCGCGCGTGAGGTTCACGGCCTCGCGCCCCGTGATGCCCTGGACGATGAAGGTGGTGTTCTCGTTGAGGAGGATGGACATCAGGCGGCCCCGCCCTGGATCTTGTCGACCGCACGCTTGGCCGCCTCGTGCATGGAGACGGACCGGTCGCAGTACTCGATCCCGTACTTGTCGAGGATCTTGAAGCCCTCTTCTTCCCAGGCCCCCGGGATGCGGAAGATGGCGATCGTCTCGCCCGGGTCCTTTCCCAGGTCCAGGCAGGCCTTGATCACGCCGCGGGCGACGATGTCCACGCGGGTGTTGGAGACGATCGACATCATCACCGCGATCTTCTCCACGCCCTCCTTGGACAGCACGGCCTTGGCCAGCCCCTCGGCCTTGGCCACCGACGGGTTGCCGCCGATCTCGGAGTAGTTGGCCGGCTGGCCGCCCTGGGAGCGCACGGCGTCGGTCAGGGTCAGCGAGCCGCCGCCGGCGCCGATCACCAGGCCGATGTTGCCGTGAAAGCCGGTGTCCTTGCCCTGGATCACGCCGCGGTGGTCGGCGGCGTCGATGGCGGCCACGTCGAGCTCGAACTGGGTGGGCTCGTAGCCCTCGCGGTTGTCGTCGTCGGCGATGCCCAGCTCGGTGAGAACGCTCTTCTGGCGCGGCTTGGCCTCATCCTCCATCTCCAGGTGGGCGTCCAGGGCCACGAACGTGCCGTCGGACAGCCGGGCGATGGGGTTGATCTCGGCCAAGGTCATGTCGCGGTCTGTGAACAGCTGGGCCAGGCGGGTGAGGATGGGCACCAGGCGGGTGAGCTCGCGGCCGGTCACGCCTGTGGAGGCGATGCACTGCTTGGCCAGGAAGTCGGAGATCGGCTCGAGGTTGGAGAAGTGCTGGCGCCCGACGTGGTCCGGGTGGGTCTCTGCCACCTCCTCGATGTCGATGCCGCCCATGTCTGAGAACAGCATCATCGGGCGCTTGGCGGTGCCGTCCCAGACCACCGAGGCGTAGTACTCCTGCTCCACCTCGGCCTTGGGGTCGACCAGCACGCCGCGCGGCCACTGGCCGTTGATCTCCAGCTGGAGGATGTCGCCGGCGTGCTCCAGCGCCTCGTCGGGCGTGTCGGCGAACTTCACGCCGCCCGCCTTCATCCGGCCGCCGGTGAGCACCTGGGACTTGATCACCGTGGGACCGGCGATGTCGGCCGCGATGTCACGCGCCTCGTCGGAGGAGGTGGCGAACCCGTACTTGGTGACGGGGATGCCGGCCTGCTCGACCAGGCGGCGGCTCTCGTACTCGAAGAAGCGCATGAGCGGCGGCGGAGCCTACCGGTCAGCTGGATCCGGCCGGCTGCAGCCCGTAGGCCTCGGCCAGCTCCGGGTCCTTCTCGGCCAGCTTCTCGGCCAGCTCGACCATCACCTTGCACTGCTTCCAGGTGGCGTCGTCCTGCATCTTGCCGTCGATCATGTGCACCCCGCGGCCGTCGGGGATCGCCTCGATCACCTTCTGGGCGAACTTCACCTCGTCCGGGTCGGGCGAAAAGACCTTCTTGGCGATATCGATCTGCACGGGGTGCAGCGACCACGCGCCCACGCAACCGAGCAGGAACGCGGCGCGGAACTGGGCCTCGCAGCCGTCGACGTCCTTGATGTCGCCGAACGGCCCGTAGTAGGGCAGGATCCCGGCCGAGGTGCAGGCGTCGACCATGCGCGCGATGGAGTAGTGCCACAGGTCCTGCTGCGCGGTGGGGCGGGGGGCGTCGGGGTTCTCGGGGTCCGGGTCGTTGAGCACCAGGTAGCCCGGGTGGCCGCCGCCGACGCGGGTGGTCTTCATCCGGCGCGAGGCGGCCAGGTCGGCCGGGCCGAAGCTCATGCCCTGCATCCGCGGCGACGCCGTGGCGATCTCCTCGAGGTTGACCACGCCGATGCCCGTCTCCAGCAGGGCATGGATCAGGATCGGGCGGTCCAGGCCGGCGCGGGCCTCGAGCTGGGCCAGGAGGCGGTCGATGTAGTGGATGTCCCAGGCCCCCTCGACCTTGGGCACCATGATCACCTCGAGCTTGTCGCCGATCTCGGTGACCAAGCGCGTGATGTCCTCCAGCGCCCAGGGGCTCTCCAGTGAGTTGACCCGGGTCCACAGGGCGGCGTCGCCCAGGTCCATCTCCCGGCCCACCTTCACCAGGCCCTCGCGCGCCGCCTCCTTGTTGTCGGCGGCGATGGCGTCCTCGAGGTTGCCCAGCACCACATCGGCCTTGGTGGCCAGGTCGGGCAGCTTGCCGACGATCTTCTCGTTCGACGGATCGAAGAAGTGGATCATCCTCGAGGGGTTCTGGGGGACCTCGCGGATGGGGTCCGGCGCGTCGAGGGCGAGGGGCTTGAAGAAGTCGCGAGGGCTGCGCATTGGGCGCAGGAATCTACCGCTTGCGGCAGGAGCGCAGCCGGACCGGCGGTCCGGCGAGCACCGCACGAGGCTCTCCTACTAGAGTCCCGCGCCGTTATGACCGAGACCGAGACCCAAGACTTCAGTACCGACCAGGCGACGCGCGAGGCCTCAGGTGCCCGCCAGTACGGCCGCTACCTCGAGGAGTTCGAGGAGGGCGCGGTCTATCAGCACTGGCCCGCCAAGACGGTCACCGAGTCAGACGACCACCTGTTCTGTTTGATCACCATGAACCACCACCCGCTGCACATCAACGACGTGTACGCGGGCAAGTCCCAGCAGGGACGCAACGTGGTGGTGGGCCCGCTGGTCTACTCGCTGGCGCTGGGGATGTCGGTCGGCGACGTGTCGGGCAAGGCGATCGCCAACCTGGCCACCGACGAGCTGAGCCATCCGGCCCCGGTCTTCCACGGCGACACGCTCTTCTGCGAGTCCGAGGTGCTGGAGGTCAAGGAGTCGCGCTCGAAGCCCGATCGTGGCGTGGTGCGCGTGCACACCCGGGTGCGCAACCAGGACGGCGAGCTCGTGGCCGAGTTCAAGCGCTCGGTGCTCATTCCGCGCAAGAACCCGGGCTAGGGCCCGCGGCCGCTCAGCGACTGGCGGTCTGGAGCACCCAGACCGTGGCCCGGCCGCGTCCGAAGCGGCCATGGGTCACGCCCGCGCCCACCAGGTGCATGCTGCGCGTGAGCACGATCGCGCGGTGCGCTGGCGAGCGGAGCCAGGCCCGCACGGTGCCGCGCACCTTGTCGCGCCGGCCGCGGTGCATCGCCAGCGCCTCGCCGAGGAGGCGAAAACGACCGCTGGCCTGAATGCTGCTGCGGTGACCGAACCGCCGGGTGCGGACGATGCTGCGGGAGAACCCGCGCGAAGAGCGGGTGAGCGAGGCCGATTGGCGCAGGGGAGGGAGGCCGTATTGGCTGCGCGCGAGATTGATCTGGTCGATCATCGCGCGGGAGCTCTGGGCGGGAGATGCCGCCGTCGGGCCGGCGACGACGAGAAGCGAAAGCAGGGCAATGCAGACGGCGATCACGGTTCGCGAGTTCCGCACGGGCAAGTCCTCTCTTTTCGATGCCCACGGGGTTAGCTGACGGGCTCGCGCTGAAAAGACTGCGCTGCACCGGAGGCTTCCGGCGATTCGCCCCTACTGCTTGGTTCCCCCGCTCACCCCCGATGGACGGGAGTGATTCGGCAGTTGCAGGCCGCTTTGTACCAGATCGACGAGATGGCCCGGCGCCTCAGCCCGGGCGGCGGCGGGCGAGGCGGCTCAGCCGGGTCGGCGCAGCCCGGGGGCGAGACGGGATGGCGCCGCCGTCGAGAAGGGCCCGGGGCACGTCCTCCACTAGCCAGCGGGCCTGGGCCTCGCCGTCCTCCTTGGCCGACTCGTATCCGCGGCCGAGATCGGGGGGGCGCCACGGCCCGGCGCTGTGGGAGTCCGAGGCGAGCACGTGCACCAGCCCGTCTCGCAGGAGGCGCCGTGCGAGACGGTGGGCGCCGGCGTCGGGCCCTCCTGGGGCAACCGAGCTCGCGTTGACCTGGAGGAGAAGCCCCTCCTGGGCCAGCTCCTCGAGCCGGTCGGGCGAGCGCTGCAGCGTCTCATTGCGCTCCGGATGGGCGAGGACCACGCGCAGTCCCCGACCGACCACGTCGGCCACGAGCTCCTCGAAGACATCCGGAAGGAAGCCGTAGGGGGTCTCGAGCAGCAGGACGCGGCCGGCCTGACCGTAGGACACGAGCCGCAGCTCCTCGTCCGAGGCGCGGCCCGCCCAGAAGACGTCGACCTCGCCGCCCGCCACGACCTCCAGCGGAATCTCCTCCGCGCGCAGCCGCTCGCGGAGCTCGGCGAGCCGCTCGGCGAGCTCGCCGGGCTGGACCAGCGGATGGTCGGCCCGCAGATGAGGAGTGGCGGCGCTGGTCTGGATCCCGTCCGCCACGACGCGGCGCGCCATGGCCACCGATCCGGCCATGCTGGGCGGCCCGTCGTCGATGCCGGGCAGGAGATGGCAATGAAGATCGATCACGTGTAAAGAGGCGGTAGAAGACCGGCTGCACAGCTTTAGAGGGGGTTCGTCGGCGGAATCTGCGACACTACCGCCACGGTTTGGTTTGGTCCTCCGGATTTGGGGGGAATGATGCACGCAATTACCGTTGCACGCACTCGGAGCGGCGACAGGAACCAATACCCGTGTTACCGTCACGGGACACGGATGTACAAGGGGAGCCTGGCGAAAGCCGGCCCGCACTCACGGAGGCAGAAGGCACCACATGACAACGCTCATCACTGGCCGTACCAAGAGCGGCTTGATCGCACTCTTGGCGTCAATGGCCCTCATTCTCGCGTTGGCCGCGCCGGCATTCTCGGCGTCCACCCCGAATGGATACAGGGACCAGGGCGGTAGAGCCCAAGGCCAGGTGGAGGGTGCTCTCCAGGGCAACGACTCCTCACCGGGCAACAACTCGCCGGGCGACAGCAGCCCCGGCAACACGCAGTCGGTAGGCAGCAATGACTCCGGCACCCTGCCGTTCACCGGCATGGAGCTGGGTCTCGTGCTCGCCATGGGCGCCGCGCTCCTCGGAGTGGGAGTGGGCCTTCGCCGCGTGTCGCGTCCTCCAGCCTCTTAGCGCAACGAGCACCCGACGGACGATGACCGCTGCGGGCACGGAGCGGTCGTCGCCGTTGGAGTGGTTGTTCCTAATGGGCCCGGGCCTAGCTGTCGAATAACTGACCATGGCCCGCCCAGACCCGTCCAACTCCCTCGGCGGGGCCACCCGGGAGATGGCGAGCGATCCTGAGCTGCCCGGCCGCAGCGATCGCCGCGGGCTTCAGCCGCTGCGGGTCGGGCCGCCCGGAGGCTGGTCGGTAGCCCAATGGGTCGCCGTCTCGCTTATCGGCCTGACGGTCCTGGTGATCCTCGGCTCTCCGCAGGGCGGTGCCTCCACGGGCGATGGACTGGCCTTCCTACTCCTCACCGCTTCGGTGGGCTTCGGTCAGGAGGCGGCGCGCTGGCTCCCAGGGCGCGGATCGCGCGTCGGGCTGCTCGCCGCCACGGCGGCTGGCTCGCTGCTGCTACTGGCAGCGGGGGCCTCGCTGCTGGGCGCGCACGTCAACTTCGTCTTCGTCACGCTTGCCTGCCTCGCAAGTTGTGGGGGTCTCGCGGTTTCCTCGCTGCTCGGCCGGCTTTCTTCCGGCCGGGTACGCGTGGCCCGGGTGGCGGTGATCGGCTCGCCCAGCGGCAAGGACGGTCTGGCTCGCGAGCTCGAGGTCGCCCGCATTCAGCGTTTCGAGGTGGTCGGCTGGGTACCCGACACCCTGGACGGCGACGTGGAGGACGCGCACGACTACGAGAACGGCCAGCTCGGCACTCTTGCCGATTTGGGTGCCATCGTGACTCGCCACAGGATCGACCTGCTGGTCATGACCGGGGAGGCGTCCCGGCTCACCGTCTTCAACGAGATCGCGCGGTCCTGCCTGGACCTCCCTGTTCGCTTCTGCGAGCTCGCGAGCTTCCACGAGGACCTGTTCGGGCACGTCCCGGTCACCGAGATCAACACCGCGTGGTTCCAGTACATCCTTCACCCGCGCTACAACGGCGCGACGCCGATGGCCAAGCGCCTCATGGACCTGGTGACGGCCGCAGTCCTTGGGATCCTCGCAGCCCCGGTGCTTCTGATGGCCGGTCTGCTGATCAGGAGAGACGGAGCCCCTGCGCTCTTCAGGCAAGTAAGGATCGGCGAGGGGGGCGACCCGTTCGTGCTCTACAAGCTGCGGACCATGTCGGTGGGCGCCGACTCACCTAGCGTCCCGATAGCGCAGTGGGCCGGCGAGCACGATCCCCGCATCACCCGCGTGGGACACCTACTGCGGCGCACCCACATCGACGAGTTGCCCCAGCTCATCAACATCTTCCGCGGAGAGATGAGCATGGTCGGTCCGCGCCCGGAGCAGCCGGAGTTCGTCGAACGCCTCGAGCGCCTCGTTCCCTTCTACCAGCGGCGTCACCTGATCAAGCCGGGGCTCACGGGCTGGGCCCAGGTCCGGTGCGGATACGCCGGGTCGGAGCGGGGCTCGCTGTGGAAGGCCTCACATGATCTCTACTACCTCAAGCACCGGGCGCTGGGGATGGACCTGGCGATCATGTGGGAGACCGCGGTGGAGATCCTTCGCCCCCGCCCCCACACGGTCACCGACGCGATGGTCGGTTGGGTGTTCGACGGCGACGGAGAGCCCTCGGCCGCACGGGTGCCCGCGTCCGCATCTGCGGCGCCGGTCGTGCTCAAGCCCGACCGCGGTGGCCACCGCGCCGTCAGCTAGGCCATCGCGCTCCCCGGTCTCTTGCCGCGGTGGCCCTGAGGAGCACCGATTCGAGCTGGTCGTAGACGGCACGGGCCGGATACTCGCGTTGGAGAAGGGCACGACCGGCATCCCCACGCCGGCGGGCCTCGGCCGGATCACGACCGGCCGCGATCATCGCGTCCGCCAGGGCCCGCGGGTCCTCGGGTGGGACCAGCCACCCGGTCTCTCCGTCGCGCACCACCTTCGGTGTGCCGCCCACCGCCGACGCCACCAGTGGACGTCCGAGGCCCAGCGCCTCCAGCGCGGCAACCGGAAGGCCCTCCCGCCGCGAGGGAAGGAGGGCCACGTCGGACTGTGCGAGCCAGGGCTCGGCCTGGAGGACGCTGCCCACGAAGCGCGAGCTCGAGTCCACCCCGAGCCGCCGGGCCAGCGCTTGGTTGTCTTCGAACGCCGAACCGGAGCCCACGAGCGTCAGTCCGGCGTCCGGTAAGTCGGCAAGGACCAACGCAAAGGCCTGCAGGAGAACGTCGATCCCCTTGATCGGCTCCTGACGGGCCACGCAGCAGAAGGCCGGGCGTCCCGTCCGGGGGACGCGCTCCAGCCCCGCGGCGTGCTGCAACTCCTCGATGTCTATCCCCACCGGGAGCACCTCCAGGCTCGGGTGGGGCCAGTGGCGCCGGACACTCTGCGCCGTGGGCTCGGAGACCGCCGTGAGCGTGGCCCGGAGGGCGGCCAGCACCGGGGCGGCGACGCGTTCGGTCCGCGGTCGCACCAGCCCGTGCAGGGTCATGACCAGCGGCCGCCGTGGACGGGCGAGCCGGGCGGCGAGGGCGGAGGTGACCGACTGGGCGTGGAATACCTCGGGGTCGAACCCGCGCGTCGCGCGGTGCAGCCCCGAGGCCCAGCCGGGCAGCGTCCGGGCCTCCAGGGGCCCGTCGCTCACCTGCATGACCTCCACTCCGGCGTCGGCGGCGGCCGCCAGGTCGTTGGTCACCCCGCGCTGGACGCCGTGTGCAATGGCGGTGCGGTGACCTCTGGAGTGCAGCGCGGCCGCGTAGCGCAGCGTAAGCCGCTCGCTGCCCCCGACGCCGAGGCTGGGCGAGAGGAAGACGACGCGCATCGGCGCATCGTATGTGCGGGGCCTCAGAGCTGGATGTTGGGGAGCAAGGTGTAGGCGCCGCTCGTGGGCTGGAAGTCGGTGTAGCTCCCACCGCTCCGCGTGAGGCTGTTGCCCGAGACCACGAAGCTCTCGCGCGTCGAGCCGGCGTCGTCGGAGCGGGAGACGTAGAGGCAGGCGGCCGTGGTGGCGGAGATCGTGTTGTTGCGCCAGAAGGAGGTGCCGGCGGCGGTGTCGTTTTGGAACCAGGCGATGCCGATCTGGCCGCCGCTGATCACGTTGTCCTCGATCACCGCATTGCGGTAGCGGGAGGAGACGCCGTTGGCCTCGAAGGAGCGGATCGTGTTGCCGGCCACGCGCGAGTTGGACGACTTGAGGTAGATGCCGTGCTTACCGTAGGGGATGGAGCTGTCGGTGCCGGTGTTCAGGATCGTGTTGCCCTCGACCAGGTGGCCGTCACCGTTGAGGATCACCCCGGAGTCGCGGATGCCGTCGATGTGGTTGTTGCGCAGGGTCCAGTCGCTGTCAGAGTGGTTAGCCGCGTTGACCGCGATGCCGAGATTGGCGAAGTTGCTGTCCTGGACGACGATGTGGTCTGAGCCCGTCCCGTTGATGCTTCCGCTCACGCCCTGGCCGGACCCGGTGAAGGAGAGGTCGGTGAAGGCCAGCCAAGACTTGCTCATGAACCAGGCTCCCTGGGTGAGGGTGGCCCTGCCCGTCCCGAAGGAGCCGAAGACCAACGGCGCACCCTGGGCGCCGGACGCTTCTGGCATCAGGGCGTCGTCGGAGAAGGTGGCGCCGCCCTCGAACAGGATGCCGTCGCCGGGGGCGAGGCTGGCGCGGTTTGCCCGGGTCACCGTGCGCCAGGCCGCCTCGGGACTGGTGCCGGCATTGGAATCCGAGCCGGTCGAGCTGACGTAGTAGGTACGTCCGGTGATCGAGGCCGGCGGCGCCGGTGCGGGAGCCGCAGGGGGGATCGGTGCGGAAGCGGGGTCTGCAGTGGGCTGGGGAGCGGAGGACGGCGCGGATGTCGGGGCCGTGTCGGGGGCCGGCGCCGGGGCCGAAGTCGCGGGGGCGGGGGCGGGAGTAGCGGTCGTCGAGCCCTTGGCCGGACTGCTCTTCACGACCAGCTTGGGGGTCATCGACCGGCTTCGGCTGGCGATGGCGCCGCGCCAGTGCTGGGGGAGACGGACCAGGAGTCGGCCGGTACGGGCGGCGCGCTTGACCTTGGTGGTGGCCACCTTGGTCTGGCGGGTGCCGAGCCGGACGGTGGCCGAGCGGACCTCCACGGCGCTGATCGAGCGGAGGTCGAAGGTGGCGGTGGTCCGCGTGACCCGGCTCGGCTGCACGCTCTCGACCTTCGCAAACGCCGCCTGGGAGAGGGCGAGAAGGGAGAGCAGAGCGATGATGAGCACGCTGGGCAGCGTGGAAACGGGTAGGCGCACGGGCGACCTCCGGGGGGTGGTGTCGGCCCCAACCCCAAGTCCTTCGGTAGCCCGGCCGACTCCTTCCGGAGTCCCGTGGCGTTGCGAGCCCGCCTCGCGGCGGGGGTGCCCTTGTCGGGAGAGGTGCCTATGTCCTGTCCCTCAACCGATCGGGTCGGTCGGTAACGGCCGTGAACCTGGGGCCCCCAGGTGGACGCTTGTCCGAGCGAATCGGCCTCCGCTCGAGCCCGTACGATGGCTGCTGTGCGGCTCAGCCCCACCTACGTGGCCATACGCGCGTACTCACGCGGGCGGCTGATCCGGGCCCGGCTGGCCCGTGACGTCGCCTGGAGGGGGGTGAGGATCCTCGGCTATCACCAGATCGCCGATGCGCACAACGACCTGGCGGTGCGGCCCGAGCGCTTCCGCGAGCAGTTGGAGCGCGTGATGGACCTGGGGGTCGAGCCCGTGCCGCTCACCGCCGTGCCGGGGATGCTCGAGTCCCCCGTCGAGGGCCGCTATCTCTGTGTGACGTTCGACGACGGCTACCGCGACAACCTCGAGGCCGCCGTACCTGTCCTCGAGGAGCTGGGGATCCCGGCGACGATCTTCGTCCCGACCGAGGTGATCGAGGGCCGGGCGGGCTACACCTGGTTCGAGGACCCCCCGGCCGCGCTGTCCTGGGAGGAGATCGACGGGCTGGTCCAGGCCGGACTGGTCGACGTCCAGTCCCACACCCGCACCCACGTCCGGCTGCCCCACGTCGACGACGATCGAGCCTGGGAGGAGATCGCGGGCTCCAAGCGCGACCTCGAGCAGCGCGTGCCCTACGAGGTGACCAGCCTCTGCTATCCCGCCGGGCTTCACGGCCCGCGTGACGTGGCCTATACCCGTGACGCCGGGTACCGGCTTGGGCTGGCCACGTCGCCGGGGGTCAACGAGCACGGCCAGGACCCGTTCCGGCTCAACCGGACCCTTCTGTACTGGAGCGACCGGATGGGGGACTTCCTGGCCAAGATGGGTGGTTGTGTGGACCGACCGCCGCGCCTGCGTGCGGCGTTATATCGGAAGCTGGCTCGGGACCGCTCGACCGCGCCGCCCCAGCCCTAGGGCCCCGCGCCGGCGACCGAGCGCCGGAAGGCCTTCTTGTCCCGGGCCTCCTGGAGCCGCGAGTTGTGCCACAGCAGCGACATCTCTCCCCCGACTCGATCCACCGCTGCTTGCATGTTGGCAACACGGCCTGGCACGTCGCGGGCGGCCACCCCGCTCTGCAGCAGCGCGCCCTCCATCACGACCAGCGGGCGCTCGCGCAGGCTCAAGGCTCGACCGGTCTCGAGATCGAAGACCGGGTGCTCGCGGGAGGTGCCGCTGCGAAAGCCGACGGCGTCTGCCCAGCCGAGCGATGCATCGTAGTCGAGGCCGGCCTCGGCCCACGCCCGCCAGGACGACGGAGCCCGCCAGCGGAGGAAGTGCTGGCGCCCACCCCACCGTGCTGGCGAGACCCCGGCGGTTTCGCAGGCGCGGCGTAGTCGCTCGAGCTCCTCGGTCAGGAGCGCCGGCTCGTCGGAGGTCCGGTAGCTGGGGTGCAGACCGACCTCGTGTCCGCGCGCCCCGATGCGAGCGATCAGGTCGAGGATCCACGGGTCGTCCAGGCGGTATCGACCGTCGAGCGGGTGCGAGCCCTCGGCCATGAAATAGAAGGCCGAGCGCACGCCAGCCGCCTCGGCGGCATCCATCATCAACTCGAACGTGTTGCATGGATCCATGCCGCGGCTGCCGCGCCGCGCCCACGGGCCCAGAGAGGCCACCCGGCGAAGCGCGAGCGCCGGGTCGTGCCGCACCACGAGGTCTCCCGCCGCGGTCCGCGCACCCGCCAGCCCTCGTCCGGCGCACAGCGGCCAGTCCACGTCGTGGCTCAGCGCCAGGGAAGCGCGGGGGGCGGGACGGGCCAGCCCCGGCCACACGTGCTCCACGGCGGCGCGCACCAACTCCACGTACTCGTCGAGCAGCGGGCGCTCGCGGAATCCGCCCGCCGTGGCCAGGGAGGCTTCAGAGGGAAAGCGGCCGTGCTCGTCGGCCACGGGGCGCGCAATCTCCTCGTACCGGCCGAGCATGAACACCGCGCTGCCTAAGACGTCGATCCCGAGGTCGACCTGGCCATCACGCGCGGATGCCAGGGGGGTGTCCGCCGAGCCGAACATCACGGGAAGCCCCTCTCCGGCGCGCGGGGCGCCCAGCGGCGAGGGCTCGGTGCTCCAGGCAGGCGGTCCGGGAACGCTTCCCGGGGTGAGCCACTCGGCGTCGGTCGCGGCCCCGAGGAACTCGTCGGGCATCCGCACCCCTCGCCGCGGGTCCCCGTGGAGGGTGATCTCCACGTCGCCCCGCTCCTCGACCTCGAGCTCGTAGTCCAAGCCGAGCTGCTCCCCGAGCACCACCGCGGCGGCGTAGGCCCGCTCGGCCCGCCGCCCGGGTGGGACGGCGAGGCGGGCCCCGACGCCGGCCCGGGCGCTCACACCGCCCCCCGGGGGCGGAGGGTCCGTGCGCGGGCGACCAGGGCCCGGAGAGCCCGGACGTAGAGGCGGGCGTCGTCGCGGGTGGGCACGAGCATGCTCCGATACGAGAGGCCCCCCTCGCGGTGCAGCGCGACGACCGAAGCAGCCCCATAGGTGGAATACGCGAGCACGGAGGCGAGCGCGGCTCCGTGCATGCCGTAGGGAGGGATGAGAACCAGGTCGAGTCCGACCGTTGCCACCGCCGCCAGGCCGGCCAGCAGCGAGGACAGGCCGGGACGGCCGCGGCCCCTCAGGTCGCCGGAGATGACCGTCGCGAGGCCCAGCATGCAGATCCCGGGCAGCAACACCAGCATGGGCGCGACCGAAGGCGAGAACTTTGAGCCGAACGCGAACAGGATGATCAGCGACCCGACGCCGGCGTTGATCACGGCGGCGGTGACCGCGAGGATCAGGTAGTGACGGGTCGACGCGGTCGACGTGCGCTCGCGCTCGCCCCCTTCCTGCCGGGCCACCAGCGGCAGGACGCTCGTTTGGAATGCGTTGCCGATCGTGAACACGAGCTCCGCTATCTGCTGGGCCACCACGTAGTAGCCCACCTCGGTGAGGGGGCGAAAGCCCTGCAGCACGAGCACGTCGAGGCGCAGGTTGGCCTGCTGGAAGATCGTCCCAGCCTGCACCCGGGTTCCGTACGCCACCAGCCGACGAAGGAGCGCCAGCTCGACCCGCGGGCGGCCGGCGGCGAGAATTGGGCCCAAGGAGCCGCCGATCATGACCGCCGAAGCCGCCATCGTCGCGATCAGCCCGGCGGAGACCCCGACGCCAGCGACCAGGAGCCCTATCGCCCCGACCATGTACACGAACTTCGTAGCCACGAGAAGGACGTTGAAGCGGGCGAACCGCAGCATCGCGACGATCTGGTTGTGCGTGGTCCAGTCGAGGAACGTCATCGGGACCACCGCCGCGGCCAGGATCCACACGTCGCCACCGCGACCCCGGCTGAGGAGGTCCTCGATCGTGCCCGTTCCCACCCACGCCAGGGGGATCAGCACCAGCGCAAGCACCATTGCGAACGCCGCGTTGGTTCCCAGGAGCCCGCCGGGATCCGTGTCGGGGCGGGAGGCGAAGTACATGACGGCGATCGGCAATCCCAGCCCGACGATGATGAAGAGCACCTGGCCGGCGGTGAGCATCAGGGCGAGCAGCCCGCGGTCGGCCGGCCCGAGGAAGCGGGCGAGCGCGACCGAAGCGAAGAACCCGATCGCCAGGGCGGCGATCTGCCCGGCTACGTTCAGCGCGACGGAGCGAGCGAGCAACGGTCGTCCTCAGGCGCTGCCGGCGTGCGCCACCGGCCGCTGGAGCACCTCGGCGATGAAATCGAGCCGGTCGGCCTCCTTCGCCTGCGCTCCGATCGCGTCAGCGATCTCCTCCCGCCCTACCCGGCTTCCCCTGACGCCCTCCGCGAAGGCACGGACCTGCTCGACGTGGGTGGACACGTTGTCCTCGGTGGTCGGCAGGCATAGCAGGAACCAGGGGTCCTCGCCCATGAACCGGGTCTCCTGGTAACCCAGGACCACCGGCAGGCCGTAGGCGAGGTACTCCCCGACCTTGAGCGTGGAACCCTCGTCCAGCCCCGCCCTGTCCATGGCCATCGAGCCGATGGCCACGTCCGATCGGCTGAGCAGAGGCTCGTACTCGGCGCGCGACAGCCGGCCGTGGGTCTCTACGTTCGCGGAATATCGGGCCTCCAGCTGATCGGGCTCGAGGCCGACGAGCGTGAAGTCGCAATCGGGCATGGCCGCGGCGAGACCGACGATCTTGTCGAGCCCGTGCCAGGGGGCCCTGGCCCCGGCCAGAAAGGCGAATCGGACCCGGCCACCGGGCGGTGGGGGAGGGAGGGCCTCACGAGAGCCGAGGTCGACCCCGTTGGCCACCACCACCACGGGCTTCCCGTGCTGCTCGACCTCCTTGCGCAACGAATGGGAAACGGTCACGAAAGCTCGGGCCCAGCGCCCGATGACGCGATGGTTGACCTCGGAGAACGCGCGAACCGGGAGCTTGCGCCTGCGCCGTGAGAAGGAAGCCGGCGCGTTGAGCTCCACCACGGTCGGCACCGCTCGCAGCAGGCGGCCCGGCGTGGGTACGAAGTGGTCATAGCGCAGGTAGGCCACGTTCGCGCCCGATCGCCTGGCGGCTCGCAGCATCCGACGGGTGGCCGCCGGGCGTCGGAGGGCGCGGGAATAGGTGAACACGCGGCCCTCCAGAGCCTGACCGGTCCCGTCGCTGCCCTCGGGCGACACGCAGAAGACTTCGACGCGGTGGCCCGCTTCCCGCCAGGCATCGACCTGGGTGTTGATCTTGGCCACCACGCCGTCGCTGGCGAAGGCGTCCCAGTAGCAGACGTAGGCGATCTTCACGAGTCCCCCAGGCCGCGAAGCGGCACGAGCGGCGTTCTGGGTGCCATCCGTCGCTCTGGAGCGATCCGGCGCAGATATCGGGCGGCGAGCCCGGTCGCGGCGCCGGCCCAGAGCCATGCCACGCGGTTGTCCGGTAGCGCTCCCGAGAACAGCGAGTTGACCACGCCGGTGGCCAGCAGGGCGAGCATCAGCGCCGCGAGCAGCCGTTCTTGCGGATCGCGGATGCTCCGCCATCCGCGGAGTCCCTGTACCGCAGCGCCAAGCACGAGGGCGGTCACCAGCACGAGGCCGACCACGCCCAGCTCGGCGGCCGACTCGAGGAACAGGTTGTGCGGGTAGAGCTCCGCCACCTGGATCGCCGAGAATCCGCCAGTCCCGATCCCGACGAAGGTGTTGTGCGTGAACGCCTCGATGGCCTGCCCCCATAGTCCAGTGCGCCCATTGGAGGACAGGCCGCCGCCGCTTGCGGAGAAGATCTCGAGCGACCGGCTGACCGCTGCGCTGGGAACGATGAGTGGCACCACGAGGATCGACGCGAGCGCGGCACCCGCCACGACGAGCAGACGCCTTCTCGCAGAACGGGTGGTCACGGCGAACGCCGCCAGGACGCCGAGTCCGCCGATCGCCCCGGCCACGGGGCCACGCGACCCCGCTGCCACGAGCGCGATGGCCAGCACGGGGATGGTGGCCACGACCGTTGCCCGGAGGAAGTTGGAGCGGACGGTAAGCAGGAGGTAGATGCCGATCAGCAGGCCGCTGGCGCTGTCGCGGCCCAGCGAGATCGGGTT
The DNA here is from genome assembly GCA_038202855.1 of Solirubrobacterales bacterium. Classification (GTDB taxonomy): domain Bacteria; phylum Actinomycetota; class Thermoleophilia; order Solirubrobacterales; family Thermoleophilaceae; genus JAAYBF01. The sequence goes on along the minus strand of JBBREO010000006.1, from coordinate 10,630 downwards.
CTCGGCCTCGGAGATCGAGAAGCGGTCGGGAAGCACGGTCTGGGCCGCGCCCGTCAGGAACTTGTATCCGAGCACGGCGCCTCCGGCCAAGGAGACGGCGAAGACGAGCATTACCAGGAGTCGCAGATGACGGGGGCGCCATCCCACGACCAGCCCACCGATGAGGAAGGCCACGTTGCCGGCGATGAAGAGCTGCAGCTTCTGCTGCCCGTACTCCGGAGCCGCCGAGGCTCCGAGGCGAATGGCCATCCAGGCGGTCAGGGCCACCGTTGCGATCGGGGGGACCGAGAGCATCACGGCCAACGGCGGGGCGTCGACCTGTCTGATCAAGACGAAGGCCACCGCCAGGGCTATCCAGCCGGCGAGCAGTTGCGAGACCCCGCCGGGCGGAAACGGATTGGAGCCCAGGAGGGCGAACAGCACGGGGGGAAGGCCGGCGAACGCGAGCGCGTAGGCCACCGAATGCCACGCGAGGAAGACCACCACGATCGCGCCGGCGACGATCAGCCCGATGAGCGGCCGGGTCAGTAGCGGTGCGAGCAGGAGGGGAGCGATGACGGCTCCCGCGTAGTAGGGGAGGTCTCGGCTCCTCAGGAGGACGCTCCGGCGTCCTCAGTCAGGTTGTAGGGCGTGGCGACCGAGGGGTAGTAGGTCTTGTCGATGGTCCGGTCCTCGAAGACCACGACTCCCATGATGCTCGAGTCGGCCTGGCGCACGATGGCCTGCGCCGCTGTCAGATCCGCCGGCTTGCTCACGCCCGAGCGGACCACGAGCACGAACCCGTCGGATAGCGAGGCCAGGATCGACGCGTCGGCCAGGTGGGCCAGCGGCGGCGAGTCGATGATCAGCAGGTCGTAGCGGAACTCGAGCTCGGCGATCAGCTGGCGCATGCTGGGGCTGTTGAGCAGCGCCGGAGGGTTGTTGGGCGTGTTTATGGACGGCAAGACATCGAGTCCCGGGGCAAGGGTGCGGATGGCGTCGTCGGCCGAGGCGCGCCCCTCCACCAGGTCGGTGAGGTCAGGGCCTTCGGTTTGGCCCAGCCGCTTGGAGAGCGAGCTCATCCGCATGTCGCCATCGATCACCAGCACGTTGCGACCGCCCCGCACCGCGGAGTACGCCGTGCCTTCGACGACCGAGGACTTGCCCTCGCCCGGGCTGTAGCTGCCCACCGTGACCACCTTGAGCCGTCCCCCCTCGGCGGCCAGCGACAGCTGCGCACGCAGCATCTCGTAGGCCTCTGTGAGCACTGGGTCGCCGGCCTTGGGGCGTCGCCGGAGCGGGACCGAGGTGAGCACGGATACGCCGAGCATCCTGGCCGCGTCCTCGGCAGAGTGCAGCGACGGACGCAGCCGCTCGCGCAGCAGCACCAGGCCGACGCCGACGAGCGACCCGAGCACGACCGCCGCCAGCAGGTTGAGGGTCGGGCGCGGGCTGACCGCCGTGGGCGATGCGGTGGGGGCTGCGGCGAGGGTGGCGCTCCCGCCCTGGGCCAGGCCGGTGGCCACCAGGTTGCCGCTCTGGCGGCGCAGGGCGACGAGCGAGTCGCGCAGCGTGCCTATCTGGACGTCCACGCCCGGGTTGCTCGCGGCGCTGCCGGACAGGGCCTGGATCCGTGCGCTCTGCTGGCGTATCTCGTTCTCGATCTCGCGCTGGCGCAGCTGTGTCCGCTGGGTCGCCTCGCGCTGCAGCGAGGTGACGAAGCCTGACGAGACTTCGGTGGCGATCCGCCGCGCCTCCGCGGGCGACCCCGCGCGCGCCTTGAGCTCCATGAGTCCGGTCTGCTCGACTGCTTGGGCGTTGAGCTTCGACTCGAGCTCCTGGGTGCTGAGCTTCCCGCCCGCGACCTTCCCCTTCACCTCGTCGAGGAAGCCGGGCGACACGATGAGGGTGGCGTAGTTCTTCGCCAGGCCCTGGTTGGCCAGATCGGTGGCCTCGCCCGGCGAGGAGCCAGGCGAGTTGATCTGAAAGATCGCCGTCGCCTCGTACGTCTTCTTGGAGAAGGACGTGACGGCGATCGCGAGCGCGATCGAGACGGCCAAGCAGATCGCGATGATCCACTTTCCGCGCCAGAGGTGCGTGCCGATCCGCTGTTCCTGGACTTGTGGTTGCACTAAGAGTTCGGGAGGCAGGTCAACCGGGCGAATGATTGCAGACCCCCCGGCGTGTTCATGGTGTCTGACCGATCAGTCGCAAGAGGGCCTGGACATGTGCCTCGCGGAAGCGGGGCAGGTCGAAGCGCTCGCTGGCCCGGGCCCGTGCCGCCGACCCCATGGCCTTGCGCCGCCCCTTGTCGGCCAGGACGTCCGCCAGGCCGCGAGCCATGGCCTCGGGATCGCCCGCCGGCACCAGACGGCCCGTGCTTCCCTCGTCCACGAGCTCGGCCACGCCACCGACGTCGGTGGCCACCACGGGCAGCCCCGCGGCCATCGCCTCGATGATGGAGATCGGCAGGCATTCCGACCGACTGGACAGGACGAAGGCATCGGCCTCGGCCAGCTGGGCAGGAACGTCCTCGCGCGCGCCGGCGAGATCCACCGCCCGTCCGATCCCCGCCGCGTCGAGTGCTCGTTGCACCTCCGCGCGGTCAGGTCCCTCCCCGATGATCCGACCCGAGAAGGTGCCGGGCTCCAACAACGCGAGAGCGCGCACGAGCGTGATGAAGTCCTTGGGGAAGCTCAGCCGGCCAACGCTCACGAGCAGGGGGGGCTCGCCGTCCAGGGCGGCCCCCTTGAAGCTGGCCACATCCACGGCATTCGGGATGACCGTCGTCCGCGCCTCCGTGCATGCCCCGGCTCGCACGCCGACCCTCTTCTCATGCTCCGCGGGGCAGATGAACTGGGTGGTGAGGGGGCGAACGAGGCGCTCGGCCCACAGGTAGAGGCTGGAGGCGACCCCGGTATGGGCGGAGAACGCCCAGCCGTGGACCGTGAACACGCGCACCGGCACCCGGGCGATGACGGCTGCGACGCGGCCGAGCAGTCCCACCTTCGAGCTGTTCAGGGCCACCGCGTCCGCGCTCTCTCGGCGGAACAGGCGGGCGAGCTCGAGCAAGCCGAGGACATCGCTGGGTCCGATCGAGCGGCGAACCCAGCGCAGCGCCACGTAGCGCGCCCCGGAGCGCTCCGCGGCCTCGCGGAGCGGTCCCGGGCCGTGGGCGGCCACGACCACGTCGAAGTGCTCGACGAGCGCCGGAAGCAGGGCCATCACGTAGGCCTGCGCGCCACCGACCTCGGCCAAGGTGATGGCCACCACGAGCTTGGGCTGGGGGCGCCAAGGGTCCCGATCCCGGCGCACTGGCCCAGTATATGAGCGGGTCACCCGCCACCATGCGCGGCGTGGCGCCCCTCGACAGCGACCTTTCCCTGCACCCGATCCAGGGTCTCGACGCGGTCCGCGACAAATGGACATCGCTCGCGGAGTGCAGCGGCAACCTCTTCGCTACGTGGGAGTGGGCCACCGCCTGGTGGGCACACTTCGGCGTGGAGGGGACGCTGCGGTTGACAGAGGTGCGCGCCGCGGACGGCTCGACCCAGGCGATCCTGCCGCTGTATCTGTGGTCGAAGGGCCCGCTGAAGCTGTTGCGCTTCATCGGGCACGGCCCCGCCGACCAGCTGGGGCCGGTCTGCGGTCCGGACGATGTGCTGGGCGCCGGGCGCGCGCTGCGGTCCGGGCTGGACGATGGCTACTGGGACTGCGACGGCTTCCTGGGTGAGACGTTGGCCGGCGACCAGGGTTGGTCGACGCTGTTCGGGGTGCTGGCCACGGAGGGGAGCCCGGTGCTCGCGCTGGGCGCGTCCGACTGGGACGCCTTCCTGGCGGGCCTGAGCCGAAACCACCGCCGGCAGATCCGGCGCGACGAGCGCAGGCTGGCGGCCCAGTTCGACATCCGATACCGGCTGACCGCCGGCTCGGGCGGGCTCGGCGACGATCTCGACATCCTCTTCCGGCTCCACGACGCGCGCTGGGAGGGCCGGTCGGCCGCCGCCGGTGGGCGGGCACGCCGGGCGGTCCGGGCGTTCTGCGCCGAGGCGCTGCGAGCGGGCTGGCTGCGTCTCTGGATCATGGAGCTCGACGGCCGGCCCGCGGCCGCGTGGCTCGGCTTTCGCTACGGGGGTGCCGAGATCTACTACCAGCAGGGCCGCGACCCGGATTTCGCCGAGCAGAACGTGGGTGGGGTGCTGCAGACCCATACGATGCGCGCGGCGCTGGAGGCCGGCGCCGGCGAGTACCACTTCCTGCGCGGCGACGAGGCGTTCAAGTACCGCTTCGCCGACCGCGATCCGGGCCTGGCGACGGTCGCGTTGGGCACGTCACCGCTGGGGAGGCTGGCGGTGGGCTCGGTCACGGCCCTGCGCCGCTCGGAGCGGGGCCGCCGAATGATCGTGCGGTACGCCGGCTAGCGCAGACGGGCGGCGGCGCGGGCGGAGCAGACGCGCTGCTGCCCGGCGCCCCCGAGCAGGGTGTTGCAGGTCAGCTGGGTGTGGCTGGTCGCCGTGTTGAGGTCCATGAAGGTAGCCCCGGTGCGAACGACGTTCCCGCTGATCACGAACCGCTCGATGGTCGGGCCGGCATCGTCGGCGCCCGAGACGTAGAGGCCCGCCTCGCTCACCCTGGCGATCCGGTTGCCGCCCCAGTGCGAGACACCCGGGCGTGAGTCGTTCTGGAACCAGGCGATGCCGATCGGGCCGCCGCTGATGGTGTTGGAGTCGACGACGCCGTCGCGCAGCCGGGCGGACACACCGTTGGCCGAGAAGCGCCGGATGACGTTGTGGGTGACGCGGCTGCGGCTGGACTTCATGTAGATCCCGTGCTTGCCGTAGGGGATGGAGCGATCACGCCCGGTGTCGGTGATGGAGTTGCGAGTGACGCTGTGCCCGCTTCCCTGGAGGATCAGCCCGGAGTCGCCGGTGTTGTCGACAACGTTGTGGCGAATCGTCCAGCCGTTGCCGCCGGCGTTGATGCCGATCCCTACGTTGGTGATGCGGGAGTTCTCGACGGTGATGCGGTCCCCGATGCCGCTCACGCCCTGGCTCGCTCCGTTGATAGCGAGGCCCTGGAAGGTCAAATCGGTCACGTGGCCGAGCCAGACGCCTTTGGGCAGAGCGGCGCGACCGCCGCCGTAGGAGCCGTAGACGATCGGAGAGCCGCCGGCGCCCGAGTGCTCTGGCATCAGGGTGTCGTCCGAGAAGGCGTGCCCGCCACGGAAGAGGACGGTGTCGCCTGAGGAGAGCTGTGCCCGGCTGGCCTTGCGCACGGTGCGCCAGGCCTGGTCGGGGCTGCGACCGGAGTCGGAGTCGGAGCCCGAGGGACTCACGTAGTAGGTGGTGCCCTCGCCCTGGGAGGCCTGGCATCCGGCCACCCCCACGACGAGCAGGGCACCCAGGACACACAGTGAGTTGGCGGCGATCAGCAGAAGGATATGGAGGCGGGAGAGGGACATCTCTCCCACCCCCTCGGGCTCCGGAGGGCAGCCGCCAACCCGGGGTGGACAGGGTGGACGGATGTCCGGGGAAGGTGCCGGGCTCCCGAGCCGCTCACCGGTCATGGCGTGCAGACACGGGCTCCGATTCGGGATGATCACCCGATCGCCGTCTGCTCCTTCACCGAATCCGCGCTCGTGCTCCCGCGGGCCCATCCCCGATGACCCAGCCGCGGGCGCTCGTGCTCGACTCCGGCCGCACGCGCGGGGCGCTGGCGGCGGTGCGCGCCCTTGGGCAGGCGGGTTGGTCCGTGGGGGTCGCGTCGACGGCGCCGGCCCCCGCGCTGCTGTCTCGCCACACCTCCTTTCGCCACCCGATAGCGCCACCCGAGGTCGACCCGGACCGATTCCTCGAATGTGTGCGCGCAGCCGTCGCCAGCCGCGGCTACGAAGTGGTGCTGCCGTCGGCCGACACGGAGATGGTCACGCTGTCCGAGCGCCGGGAGGAGGTGGATGCCGTGGTGCCCTATCCGTCCCACGACGCGGTCATGCGGGCGCTGGACAAGCTCGAGCTCCATCGCGCGGCAAAGGCAGTCGGGCTGCCCTCGCCGCCCACCGAGGAGTCGAGCGCCCGGGAGCTCGCGAAGTGGGAGATGCCGCTGATCGTCAAGCCGCGCCTGCACTCCACCTCTGACTCGAACCCCGAGCGCTCGCGGCTGAAGACCCATCGCGCCCAGGACGTGTCCGATGTCAGCTCGGCGGCGGCCACGATCCGGTCGGCCGACGGGGTTCCGGTCCTCCAGGAGCTGACGGAGGGCCGCCTGATGGCGGTGGCGGTCGTCGCCGACCGTGGGGGCCGGCTCGTCACGGCCGTCCAACAGGTGGCCAGCGAGGTCTTTCCCCCGCGGATCGGGATCAGTGCGCGTGCGCAGACGGTCCCGCTCGACCCCGAGCTCGAGAGCGGGATCGCCCGGCTGCTGCGTGAGCTGGACTGGTTCGGGCTCGCCCAGCTCCAGTTCATGAACCCGGAGCAGCCCAAGCTGATCGACTTCAACGGTCGCCTGTTCGGGTCCCTCGGCCTGGCCGTGGCGGCGGGAGCCAACCTGCCCGCCATCTGGGCCGCGCTGGCAACGGAGAGGCCGCTGCCCGTCGACCGGCAGGCGGAGCTGGGCCGGCGCTACCAGTGGCTCGAGGGAGATGTGCGCCGCGCGCTTCAGGTTCGCGACGGCGGCCTGGTGGCCGACCTCGTCGCCACCGCTCGTTACTCGTTCGGGTCGACGGGCGGCGTGTGGCGGCTCGAAGACCCGGCGCCGGCGCTTTCGGGCCTGGCCCAGGTCCCGCTGCGGGTGTCGCGGCGCGCGGTCGCGAGGCTCCACCGGCGCTGACTGGTGCGCAGCTCCTACCTACGCCTCAGGCGAGCGTCTCCCACACGCTGTGGACTATCTCCGCGCAGATCTGCTCGCGGGGTCGCCCACCGTCGATCGGCCTGACCTCGAGGCGGGGCGCCATCTCTCCGTACAGGCGGGCGCGCTCGGCGTTCTCGCTTGCCGAGCGTTCCGGCTGCCGGGCCGCGGCCTCCTCGGGAGCCACCTCGATCAGGTAGGCAAGCCGGGGCCGTGGGGCCGCGAGGGCCAACAGCGCCATGTGCGGGCGATAGTCGGAGCTGTCCCCGTAGTGGTGCCTCAGGTAGACCCACGAGTCGAGCAGGTAGCGGTCGCACACCACCACCCGGCCCCGGGCGAGCTGCGGCCACGTCAGGCGAGCCACGCGCACCGCTCCCCGGAGGGTCACCAGCAGCGACCACGCGAAGGTCATGGTGGGGCTGTGCCTACGCACCGAGCGTCCCACGTCCTCGGCCGACGGCGCGTGCGTCCCCTGACCTGCCGGCCGCCGGCCGAGCGCCACGACACGCTGGCCGAGCCGGGCCGCGGCGGGCAGCGTCCTGGAGGGGGCGTCGATGGCGGGCCACGCGGTCACGGCCGGACGGCCCATCCGCACGAGCGCCTCGGAGACGCAGGCCGCCTGGGAGCTCTTTCCGGAACCGTCGAGTCCCGAGAGCGCCACCACGAAGCCGTCTCGCGGCAGGGCAGCGCGCGCGAGCTTTGCCGCCGTGTGTCTCCGCTGCCCTCTGCGAAGGCGCCACTCGGAGGCGAGTGCGGCCACGCGCGCGGCTGCCGGCACCGGGCGCCGCGAGCGGTACGCCGCCTGGAGCGTTCGGAGTGCTGATCCCGCCTGCCACGCCGGCGCACGCCTGCTCGCGGCCTCCCAGGCGTCGCCGCGCTCGGCCAGGGCGGCGTCGACGCGCTCGCGATGGCGATCCTCGAGCTCGCCGCCGGCCCGCACCAGCCTACGCGCGAGGATCAGCAGAACGTGCTCGGGCGCGGGCCGGGCCACGTTCTGGCATCCGGGCAGCAGCCGGCTCTCGGCGTACAGGTCCGCGAGCTCGGTGGGCGGCAGACCCCAGGCCGCGGCGGGCTTCACGTCGATCAGCTCGGGGCCGTCCTCGCCCAGGCGGGTCCACACCCCGTTGGAATGCAGGAACCCCTCGGCGGCGAGCCCAGACGACAGCGCCTCGAGCTCCCGAGGCCGGACAAGGAGGTCCAGGTCGCGGGCGACGGGAGGCAGGCTGCCGAAGACCACGACCCTCCCCTCCACGATCGAGTCGATCAGTTCGAGCTGTCGGCGCACGGGAGCCCTCGGCTCAGCGCAGCTTCTCGGCACGATCGCGGATGGCCGCGTTGAGCTGGTCGATCTCGATCGGCTTGCGCTCCCGGGCCTTCTGCAGGGCGCTGCGCTTGAGAGAGTCGCGGGGGTCCAGCGAAACGGCGCGGTCAAGGAGGCGCTGTGCCTGTCCCCAGTCGCCGTAGAGGGTTGCCAGGGCCCCAAGCTCCAGGGTGGCGTAGGCGCTGCGCGGATCGCGCTCCAGCGCCTTGGCGAAGCTGGTTCGGGCCCGCCCCTCCTCCGATCGGCGCAGCGCGATCGTGCCCTCCACCAGGTAGGGGTCGGGACTGAGACGGTCCAGGGACGCGGCGCGGTCGAGGCGGTCGTAGGCCGCCGCGGGGCCGGCCGTCCAGTGCCCGGCGGCGTAGTCGACCTGCACGTCCGACAGCCACGGCAGGGCGAAGGAGAGCACGCCCAGCACCGACGCCGCGATGATCGCCACCCGCGGGAGCCCGCCTGCCTCGCGGCCCCACGCCCCGTCCTCGGAGATACGTGTGAGCTGGGAGCGGGGGTGCAGGCCGCAGGCCATGCCGATCATCGCGAAGGCCGGCACTCCCAGGCCGGCGAACTCCCACAGCCAGTCGAACGACCCGTGGATCAGCCAGTAGATGAACACGGTCGCCGCCGCCCCCGCGGCGGCCGCGGCCAGCGGTGGCGCCCTTCGCGCCGCCCGGAGCACGCCGGCGAACGCGGCGGCCAGGAAGCCGAGCAGAAGCAGGGTGCCGACGACTCCGGTCTGGGACAGCGTGCGCAGCTCCACGCTGTGGGGGTAGCGCGGCGTCTCCCCACTCCTGCGCGCTGCCAGGTAGTCCTGCTGGAAGTTGTCCGAGCCCACTCCGGCCACCGGGTGGTCGCGAAAGACATCCAGCGCCACCCGGTAGAAGTCGTAGCGGTTGCTGCCGAGTCCCTGGGCCAGGCGCTGGCCCTGCGCCTCGGGATAGCCCTGCTTGAACGAGTCCCACCCGTCCTGGAGGCGCTGGAAGGGATTCCCGGCCACGATCAGCCCGACGATCAGCACGACGGCCAGCGTGGCGAGGCCGAGGCCCGAGAACGCCCGGTGGGCCCGGTGGCGACTCTCGGCTCGCGTGACCCTCCCCTCGATCCAGGCCCCGATGCCCACCACTACGGCGGCCCCCAGGGCGGCCAGGCCCACCGTGGGCGCCAGCGGCGACAACACGTCCGCCCCGACGTCGCCCAGGAGCTTGTCGCTCACGTCGAGGATCGTGGGTAGGCACAGCGCCACCGCTCCGCCAACCGGCAGGAGCACCGCAAAGGTCCGGGCCCGGCCCGGCACGAGGGCGAAGACCACGAGCAGCATGATCGGCACCGAGAAGACCGATCCGCGGCTCAGCGCTATGGCGGCCACGCCGGCCAGCAGCGTCGCCGCGCCCCCGAGGACGCCCCGCAGCAGCGGGCCCATCTCGGGGCGGCCGGCCAGGATCAGCGCGGGCCAGGCCGGCATGAGGAACAGCGCGGCGGTGGCGTTGGCGTAGCCCGCGGGCTCGCTCAGGCGCCCACCGGCGAAGAGGTCCAAGGCGTCGGTCTGCCGGGTCTGGAGAAGCACGACGGCCGCCAGGGCAGCCATCGCGAGTATCCACACGGAGATCACCACGCTGGCCGCTCCGCCGCGCTGGGGCCACAGGGCGAAGAGGAGGAACACCCCCAGGTACAGGAGCGTGCGGTTGGCGCCGTCCCAGGCGTCTCCGCCGGCGTCGGCCCAGCTGATGGAGAGGAAGTTCCACAGCGTGAATGCGAGCAGGAAGCCCCCGGCCACGAGCACGGGCCGCGGCACCTCGCCGAAGCGCAGGGGGAGGGTGCTGGCGGCCAGGACCAGCAGGGCGACGATCACGATCGCGCCGGGGTACCAGTCGGTGGGCGCCTCGCCGGCCTCCGTGGCGGCCCAGACGATCATCACGATCACCGAGAGCAGGCACGGGATGGCCACCGGACCGGCCGCGAAGGACCGGGGAACGCGGCGCAGCGGCGGGGTGGCGGGGTCGGGGGTCGGCGCTAGAATCGCCATGTGGTCAGGGTCGTGTACTGGGTCGCCGTGCTGGCCATCTCCCTGCTCCTCGTGGTCGCCCTGATCCTCTTCTTCGAGTCGCGCGACGAGTCGCAGGTCGAGGCGGTTCGCACGCTGGTGGTCAGCTCTTTCTGACTCGCGCCGGTCCCCTGCGGACCAGCTTGGCGAACACGACGATGCGCTGGGCGGCGCTGTAGAGCGGATGACAGGCGCTCAGGATCAGGCGGTCGTAGGCCACCCGCCGCTTCACCGACACCTCGGTCGGCGCGACGATCCTGGTCTTCTCCACCCGATACGTATAGCGGCCGTAGGTCATGTCGAGGATTACTCTCTGCCCGCGCTTGAGCGCGTTGATCCTGCGGAAGGGCGCGCCGTGGGTGGTCCGGTGCCCGGCCACGGCCACCGTGCCGCGCTCGCCCGGCATGGGCGTGTCGGGGTAGTGACCGGGCCCCTTGCGCAGGTCGCCC